>CP060221.1:1317500-1617500 GCA_023898405.1 Myxococcales bacterium | reverse complement strand
AGGCGTACTTGTTCCGTGAGCATTGATGTAGCTTATATCCTTAGGAGAAAGATTCGCGCACGCTAATGCCTGCCTTATCGCTCGCTGTGCGCCTTCGCCATTTTCGGAAGGAGCTGTGATATGATGTGCATCGCATGTCGATCCATAGCCAACTAATTCTGCGATAATCGGTGCATTGCGTTTTTTTGCATGCTCAAGCTCTTCCAGAATAAAAATGCCTGCTCCTTCTCCCATCACAAAACCATCTCTCGTTTTATCAAAGGGACGACTTGCTTTTTTAGGTTGATCATTTTTGCTAGAACACAATGCATGCATGGAATTAAAACCAGCTGCAGACATAGGGTGAAGAGCGCTTTCGGCGCCGCCACACAGCATTAAATCTGCACGACCATACTTTATGTGAGAAAATGCTTCACCAATGGCGTGTGTACCTGAAGCGCACGCTGAAACCACGCTCCAATTATCAAGGCGCAGATTACGCCGAATGGCTATTTGTCCTGGTGCAAGATTGGATATGGTGCCAGGAATAAAAAAAGGCGAAACTCTTCTTGGTCCCTTTTCAAGAAGAGCATCGTAGTTGTCGGTAAAAACTTCCATTCCGATCATGCCAACACCCAAAACACAACCTGCACGATTACCCATTTCATCGTCAAGCTTGTCCGGAAGCTGAGCCATGCGCCAGGCTTCTTGACTTGCGGCCATAGCCAAATGAATGAAACGCCCCATGCGGCGAATATCTTTTTTAGGCTCGATAAAATTTGCAGGATCAAAATTTTTTACTTCACCACCTATGGTGACACCTAAGTTTTCATTTGCCCATTTATTTTCAGCCCATGCATGGATTGTGTTGATACCACTTTTTCCTTCGAGCAAAGCTGTCCAACTTTCTTCTACAGTATTGCCCACCGGACATAATACTCCAAGGCCAGTCACTACCACTCGTCGAGTCATCATTTGGCTCCTAATAAAAAATCTCGCCATCAAGACGAGTATTATGACAGATCGAGCGTCATTGCGATAACCACAATGACAAATCAATTATTAAAGATTGTTTTTTAAATAAGCAATTACATCATTGACCGTGCGAATTTTTTCGGCTTCTTCATCTGGAATTTCCGTTTCAAACTCTTCTTCCATTGCCATGATAAGTTCTACAATATCCAAAGAATCAGCACCGAGATCTTCGATAAACTTCGCATCAGGTTTGATTTGTTCTTCTGAAACTCCCAACTGATCTGAAATAATACTGCAAACTCTTTCTTCAATAGCCTGTGACATTACGTCTCTCCTTTTTATAATTTAAATATAAAGTCCACCATTTACCGACAACACTTGACCAGTAATATAGTCAGATTGATCGGAAACTAAAAAAGCCACCGCATTAGCAATATCTTGGGGCAAGCCCACTCGTTTTAATGGGATCTGCTCTAAGACATTTTCCATGCCTTTTTGCAAAATATCTTTAGTCATATCGGTTGCAATATAACCAGGGGTTACGGCATTAACTAAAATATTTCTGGAAGCCAATTCTCTTGCTAAAGATTTAGTCATTCCGATCAAACCAGCCTTGGCCGCAGCATAGACGCTTTGTCCGGCATTTCCCATTTGACCCACCACGCTTGAAATATTGACTATTTTCCCGTAGCGATTTTTCATCATGTATTTGCTGCATGCCTTAGTGCAGTTAAATGCACCTTTCAAGTTGATATTGATTTGGCGTTCAAAATCTTCAGATTTAAGCCGCATGATCAATCCATCAACAGCAATCCCGGCATTGTTGACCAGGATATCAATGGATCCGAAATCATTTTTTATGGCCTCAATACTTTTTTCTACCGCTGTCTCATCTGAAACATCAAAACCCATCGAACAAGATTTTTTTTGATGAGCACCCATCAAAGCAAGAGTCTCATCCGCCTGAGTTTTGTTGTTAGCGTAGTTAACAATAACATTCGCTCCACACTGAGCAAGTTTGATTGCTACTGCACGGCCAATACCTCGACTTGCCCCAGTCACCAGAGCAACCTTAGAATCCAGACTCATAGTCAACCTCTAAAATTTTAGTGTTTCTAAATCATTGAAGCTATCGATATTGTAAATAAGGCTTTCTTTATCTATTTTTTTGACAATTCCTGACAGAGTATTTTTAGGACCAAATTCGATAAAAGTTTTGTTGTGGGCATTAAGCTGTGATGCTGTGGCAATACATTCACTGAATCTCACGGGACTTATAATCTGCTCAATAAGCAATGATTTAATTCTCTCTTTTGCTTTTTCAGGCTGGGCAGAAACATTAGAAACAACAGGAAATTGCGCATCAGAGAATTTAATTCCATCGAGCACCGCGGTCATACGTTGTTGCACTGGTTTCATCAACGCACAATGAAAAGGCGCACTCACCATCAGCTCAACAACTCTCTTGGCCCCTGCTGCTTTTAATTTTTCACAAACTTTCTGCACACCTTCTTTAGTGCCTGCAATAACTGTTTGTAAAGGTCCATTGAAATTGGCACAAGCAGCATACTCATCATCAGTTTTTTCACTGTGTTCTTGAACAATACTACAAATTTTATCAACTTCTAATCCCAAAATTGCGGCCATCGCCCCTTGGCCCTGAGGAACAGCTTCTTGCATAAGTGTTCCGCGCACATGGACAGCCCTGATGGCATCGGAAAAATTCACTACTCCTGCTGCAACTAAAGCACTGTATTCTCCCAAGGAATGACCAACGGCACAGTCGATATTTAGATTGTAACGGGATTTAAAATGCAAAAAAGCCGATACCGAATGCAAAAGTATAGCGGGCTGGGCAATAGCTGTTCGGGTAAGTTCTTCTTGGGAACCACTTTGCATTATTGAACTTAGACGAAGGGACAATGTATCCTCCGCCTCTTTCAACAGCAATATTCCTAATTCAGTATTAAAAAGTCCAGATCCCATTCCCACATATTGTGAGCCCTGACCAGGAAATAGTAAGCACAAATTCATAAAAACCCTCTTACACACGAAAGCTCTATGATGCCGCCCATGCAAGGTTTTAATTGTATTCTCGGACTTTGTCGCAAAATGGCATTGCCCGGTCAATACCTATTAATTTTTTGCGGTTCAAAAGACCTTTTTCAAAAAATTTAACAAGTCAACTAGAAAATTTTTTGGATATTTTTTCGAACTATCCCGCAGCCGAAACAAGGACTTGGTCAGAAAAATTATGTAATCAATTTCCTTCTTAAGTAAAACCATCAATAATTTTATAAAAGTTTTTTAGACAAGCGAGTCTCTCGAAACTTGTTTTTTTGATCGTTCAAGTTCATACAAAGTTTCTAAAACTGCAGATTCTTCTACGCCATCCATTTCCCATGGTTTTTCTAAACCGCCTCGTATCATTTTGGTAATTTGCGCTGCGCGAAAACCATCCATAAAGCGGTGATCGATGGTCGCTGTCAGATCCAACATCGGACGAATAACAATTTCATCATTGATAACCACAGGGCGTTTTTTAATTTCTGGTATGGCCAAATAAACGGGGACTCTAGCAAAAGGTGTTGGTGGAGCATAGCCTTCATCGATACCAAACATTCCTACACTTGTAATAACACACGATCCAAAAGGAAATTTTTGTAGTCCCAAGAATCCAACATTGAGCCCTGCTGCACCCGTGATATAACCAGAAAGCCATAGCACAAAGCGCACCATCCACGTAGGCATTCTTTGAATTAACTTTTTGGATTTCTCAAATTCGTTATCATCTCCTGAACGGAGTTTGAGCGCACCCTGTTTGAGCTCGCGAGCTATGGCTGCAGTATTTTTTTCATCCACCTTTTGAAGTTTAAATTTGGCAAGATCTTTTCCATCATCCAAAGCAACCAAAAAAGCTAAGTCAACTGTTTTATGAGGATAATAGCGCCCAAAAAATATTCGACCATTTAAATCTGGACACTGAGAAAAGGCCAGGCCAGTAGCGCGTCCTACCAAATGAGTGACCGTAATTTTTTCATTGGTAGTTGCTCGCAAATACTGAATATATTTGAGCGCATTTCCCATATCGATGCACATCTTGCCATAGATATTACCCTCTTTAGGGGACGACCATGTGGCAATGGCTATTTTTCGTCTGAGTGAGGTGTGATATGTCATGCTATTCCTCTGATATAGAATTTCCTAGATGGTGCGCAATTTGATAGGCTTCTAAGTTTAATTCTGTACTTGCTGAAGTCTTCATGTCTTTAATTTTGACACGCCCATTTTTTATTTCCTCTTGGCCAACAACTGCAACAAAAGAAGCCTTAAGTTTATCCGCTCGACGCATCATGGCTTTCATGCTCTTAGGCTGCAAAGGGAAATCAGCAGCAATATTCATTTTTCTAAGCGCATAAGCCAAAGATTTGACAATTTTTTGTCCATCTTGGTCTGCACCTATCAAAGAAATTTTCGGTCCTTCATTGTTGCTTTCGCCATCTTCTAACAAAAGCGCTAATCGCTCTATGCCGCCGGCACAACCAATGGCGGGAAGATCAATTTTATTGCCCAAAGTTAAAAATAATCCGTCGTAACGACCACCGGCAGCGATGGTATTTTGTGCCCCTAAACCCTCTTTAGCCACAAACTCAAAAACTGTTCGATTGTAATAATCAAGACCACGAACTAAATTGTGCTCGATAGAAAAATTTATATTGATATCACTGAGTCCAAACAAAACCTGATCGAAATGCGTACGCGATTCTACTCCTAGTGAATCAATACTTTTAGGAGCATCCTTAATAATTTCTTTGCAGCCATCGTTTTTGCAATCCAAAATACGTAAAGGATTAAGGTCAAGCCTTCTTTGGCAGTCATTGCACAGCAAAAGTTTTTTATCGGTCAAATAGTCTTTCAAGTGTATTTTATAGCTGTTGCGCTCTTCATTGGTACCGAGACTATTTATTTTAAGCTCAATATTTTTTGGCCCAAGCCTATCGAAAAGATGTTGTACCATAGCCATTATTTCAACATCGGCTGCAGGCTCACTCACTCCGAATAATTCAATGCCATATTGATGAAACTGTCGCAGCCGCCCCTTTTGCGGTCGTTCTTTGCGAAACATCGGCCCAATATAATAAAGTTTTTCCTGACTATCGGCACTGATACCACCACGCTCGATCAAAGCACGCACTACTGCTGCTGTATTTTCTGGTCGCAAACAATAAGTGTGATCACCATCAGGAACGATAAACATTTCTTTTTCTACGATATCGGTAGTTTCACCAATGCCTCGTTTAAACAAAGCAAGATCTTCTAAAATGGGAGTGCGAATTTCTTGGTAAGCATAAAGAGGAAAGATGGACTTGATTGCATCTTCAATTTTTTGCCAAAGATGAAGCTCTTTGGGAAACAAATCATTCATTCCTCTCACTGCTTTGGCAACTACCATAACCTAGCCTTCCTGATAATTTTTTTGAGCTTCATTCACAAGCTCAATGGTTTTGTCACACACTTCTTGTATCGTCATGTGCGATGTATCAATAACTTTGGCATCATGCGCTTTTTGCATGGGTGCCGCCATGCGATTTTTATCGCGCTCATCACGTTTTTCAATGGACTCAAGGATTTCATCAAAGCTCACTTCTTTGTGCATTTTTTGAATTTCTTCAAAACGCCTCATAGCGCGAGTCTTAGAGTTGGCCGTAATAAAAATTTTTAATCCCGCTTTGGGAAATACTACCGTACCAATATCTCGTCCCTCATAGATTGCACCGCCTTTAATGTGAGTCACCACATCCCTTTGCAGCTGCAATAATTGAGTTCGAACCAGCTGATGTTGACTCACAACAGACGCTAAGCCGCTAATTTTTTCTTGCCGAAGTTCGCGCTCAACTTTATGACCATCGAGTAAAATCTGGGTACATGCATTTTTTTCATCGATGGCCAACTTTAAGTGACAAGTCAAATTTGCCAGCCCTTGCTCATCGTAAGCATCTATTCCGTGCTGAATAGCAAGCACAGCAAGAGCTCGATAAATCGCTCCCGTATCCACATAAATAAAATTTAATTTTTTTGCCACCAAACGAGCTACAGAACTTTTGCCCGTTCCGGCAGGACCATCGATCGCAACTATAAATGCCATGAGTAAACCAAAAAAATAGTAAGCAAGTAGTTCATACTCTTAACAGTGTTCACAACCAAGCGGGTTTAGAAACTGTTTCACAAATAGTTGACTAGAAAGCGGTTTAAAATTTTTCTAATTTATTTCACAACAATATTAATAATCTCTTTTATGAACAACTAAAAAACAGGGATTGCTAAGAAAAACATGAGTGATACAATACTACTAACGTTTATACATCAAACAAAATTTAGGATAAAATTAATGAAATTAATTAACTTATTATCAATACTTTTTATTGTCTCATGTAGCAATGAAAAACCATCTTCTTCAGATAACCCAAATAACAAACAGCCCATCAAGGATGATAATCAAGTAAACTATTTAGCCAGACCCAATCAGAGCAGAAGCGACCAACGACAGCTTCAGAACTTTGATTGCAGCTCTATCAAAAATAGCTGCGTAAGTTCTTTAAACTGGGGATTAATCGAAATAAGCAGCCCTTTGGGAAAAAAATCCTATAAAGACGCCATTGTATGGTGGCAGGGCTCTAAAGAGTGGAACTGGAAAATTGGAGATGTTCATCATAAGCCTGGCATCACAGTTGAAGCTTTAGATCAGCTTTTAAGCATTCAAAATATCAGCGATATTATTTTTAGCCGCGGCATGGAGGGTGTTTTGCAGGTGCCGCAAAAAACTATAGATGCGGCTCTTAGCAAAGGCATCAAAGTGCATGTGGCATTTACCAGAGATGCCGCTGAACTTTACAATAAGTTGCTTAAAGAAGGTAAAAACGTCGGCGCCTTTTTTCACTCTACCTGTTAGCTTTCGTCAAAAAAATTTAGGAATAAAAAATTTTATTTGCCCACTTTTTTTAAATTTTATGCGGAAATTCTTGTTCAAGCGGAAAGATAACGCGAAAGCCAGGCTCCAAAATCTGCCCTAAAGGATTTTTTGATAGCTCACTCGAAAATACTTTTTGGCGTAGCTCCAATAGTTTTTGAAAGTGAGTCTCGAAATTATCATTGTCCATCAGCTCAATGCGATAATTATCTATATTTTGTCTATGAAATTTCTCGAAAGATTTTTCATCAGATAAAATTTTTGCCAGTTGTGTAAATTTTTCTACACCGGATAGATGTAAATTATTTATAAAATTAGACATCCAATCTTGGCCGTTATCATCGGGAACAAATCTTAGAAGTTGGCATCTCTCATCTGACAAAACAGGATTTTTAAAGTCAAACATCAAAATATCTTTTACATGTTTCAAGGAAATTATTTTATTTTTTACTAAATTCTCTATGATAAATTTTTCAACAAAAGATTTTACTGGTGTAAGCCACATGTGATCGGCATCTTGCAAATTTGTTTCAGGGAAAAATAAATTATATTTTTTTAAATAGACTTTATACATTGATGCTGAAAAACTCAGCGAAAACTTTTCAATCAATTCGCTGGAAAAAAAATCTAAGGGTAAAAAAATCTCATCTACCTGATCAAATATTCCAAACTGACTGGAACGCAGATTTATCTCGCTTGTACAAAATAAAGGTCTCAACTGCTCGGGCAGACTAAGACGTGCGCGTGCCTCAATATATTTTTTTGAACTCAATAATTTTTCATTGGCCTTTATAACTTCTTGGGCAAGAAACCCGGCATCCTTAAGCCTATCAACTTTTTGTTGAATCTTTGCTGACAAAGCATTTGGCGCAAAGATCAGCTGTTTTTTTTCAGTCCACCAATCATTGTAGGGAGCATCTATTTCTTTCATGATAGGACCGCCCGAATTATGACAGGCCGAGCAGCGCATACGTATACCAAATTTTCTACTTTCTTTGGGAACTTGTCGATAAAGAAATTCATTATCTAAAAGAGCATCGAGGGAATCACCGCGATAGTACCATTGGGCTCTATCACCCAGTCCGATAAGTTCATAAAAGTTATAGACTTCTTTTTTAATATCAAAACTAATAGCTTCGATGACGAGCTTCTTGTAAGAGGGCGACTGATCAAGGAGAATTTCTCCATCAACCCTATGACTAAAGTGGCCAAAAAATATTTCCGAAGTAAAAGATTGCCCATCCACAAGAATAGTTTTTGTAGTCATTTCAAAAAAGCTAAAACTGCCAAGAGCAGGATTTCTGCGCCCTCGATTTGCCACCATAAATGTATCGATAGAGTTGGGATCGTCCTTGATGAGCTCTGATAATTGTTCGACATTCTGCGGGCAAGCTTGAGCTTCTGTAAGTTCTAAAAATAAAGCATCATATTGTTTTTTTGATACTTGCCCTTGAGAATTTTTAACAATGCAGGGAGCAGCCCCTACTTTTAAACAAAAAAACCAAAACAGGGCGAATAAAATTTTATTCATTGTCATCTCCAAAAATTCTATAAAACCACTTAAAAACCTCTCTAGACTTTTTATTTTGCTCAAAGTTAGCAAAAAATATTTTTATCATTGTTGATTTTTAGTGGCTTCCAATCTCAAAGAGAATTTCTGCTCGAAATGATTAATAGACCTCTAAACTGTTTGAGGTGCATTTATAATTTCTTTCATGCCCAAAAAAAGTTTTTTAAGCTCATGCTCAGTGCCCACCGATATGCGAATATATTCAGGCAGACCAAAGCTCGCCATAGGTCGAACCGCAATATTTTTTTGCATCAATGCTTGGTGAATCTCGTTTATCTGAGGCATATGGGGAGCACGCTTAGCCAAAATAAAATTGGTTACTCCATCATGAACACTAAATCCCAAATCACTCAACTCTTGTACGAGCTTTGGTTTATGCAAGAGATTGTGCTCGATACTTCTTTTGACATGATCTGGATCTTCGAGTGAAGCGATGGTTGCAAACTGTACAGCAACATTGACATTAAATGGATCTCGAACGCGGCATAAAATATCAATGATATTTTTATCACCCACCGCAAAACCAAGCCGCATTCCAGCAAGAGCATAAATTTTGCTCATGGTTCGAAGCACAATGGTTCTGGGCCGCGTGTGAATATATTTCAGGGCATTAGGATAATCTTTTGCCACAACGTATTCGCTATAAGCTTCGTCCATTATTAAAACGAGATCGGAAGGAAGCTTCGCAATAAAATCATCAAGATCTTTTTCATTGATATAATTTCCTGTTGGATTATTAGGATTCGCTAAAAATAATACCTTGATGGGGATCTCATTTTTTTGATGAATACGTTTGAGCATCGCTTCTAAGTCGAAGGACATATCCTTGAGCACATCCACTTTTACTTCATTTACCCCCTGAGCTATAGCGGCCTGCTGATACATGATAAATGTCGGCCACCCTGACATTATGGCTTCTTTCTTGGACACCAAACCTCGCACTAAATTTACAATTATTTCAGTAGTGCCATTGCCTAGAGCAACGTGGTCAGGTGTAATAGAAAATTCCGATAGATGCTGGCAAATTTTTTTGATTACCTCAGCTCGTTTATTGTTCGGATAAAGATGTGCAAATCCAACGCTTTTTTTAATAGCTTCCATCGCTGCCTGTGATGGACCTAAACAATTTTCATTTGATGCAAGTTCCGCCCAAAACCCCCCTAACTCTCCTCCAATATGACCAGGAACATAGGGTGTCATCGACATGATATGTGATTCAGCAAGTTTCAACATGATTAAAGCCCCCAAAAGCAACTCTAATCGATTAGTGTTTAATTTGCTTTTTTATTATTTAATAAAGCTGTTTTTTTACTGGTGAACAAAAAATTTGAGGCTTACAAGCTGGAGATTTATCGCATGATTTTTTCTTGCTAGATCATCGTCTTTGGCTGGGAAATCGTTTGAAAATATGCAAGAAATATAGAGCGCCAAAAATTTATTGTTAGAAACGGGACAAGATAAGAAGGCTTTGGTAATTATTTTCAAAAAAGTTTTTAAATATGCCACCGATAAAATTGTTCTTTTTTAAACCAGGTAGTTTGCTGCTTGGAATATTGCCTGTGGCGTATAAAAACTCTTTCTTGTGCTTCTTCTAGCGATATTTTGTTATCGATCACCAACAATGCTTCATGATAACCCATCACATTTAAAGCCCAATGCTCTACTCCCACTATGTTTCTCAGCGCTTTTGCCTCATTAAGCAAACCTTCATCAAACATACGCTCGACACGGGACTTGAGTTTTTCTAACAACTTATCTCGCACGCAAAATTTCATGATCCAACGAGCTTTAAGCTGAGTTTTTTTTTCATAAAAACTTTGACGAATCTTTGATGGAGCCTTGCCGGTCTGCCGATAAATTTCAAGCGCACGGATAATACGATAGCGGTCTTGCGCTCTAATAAACTCGGCACTGTTCTTATCGATTCGAATCAATTCTTGATAGAGCTTATCCAAACCTATTCGATCACACTCTTCTTCGAGCTCTTGGACAATTTGTGGATTTGATTTTGGCACATCGCCCGTGCCATAACGCAAAGCGCGCAAGTAAAGCCCAGTCCCGCCGACTATGATCGGCCGCATACCACGTTCCTGTATTTCATTGATAGTTTTTTTAGCAAAGGCAACAAAATATCCTGCATCCACCTTAGTAGTTGAAGGATCTACACAGTTAAATCCATGATGAGGAACTTCTTCACATTCCTTTTTAGAAGGACTTGCCGTGCCAATATGCATATGTTGATAAAATTGGCGAGAATCAGCACAGATAATTTCTCCGCCATACTTCTTTGCCCATTTTAAAGCCAAAGCAGATTTTCCGCTGCCGGTTGGGCCGGCAATAATAATGGGCTTCACGTTCGGTCGAACCATTTTTTTAACTCGCTTTTAGAAAAATTCTTGATAATAGGTCGACCGTGAGGACAGTGCGCTGCAAAAGGAATTTTATCCAAATCGTCCAGCAACGCAGAAATTTGCTCATTGCTCATCATCTGCCCAGCTCTGACCGAGCCATGGCATGCCATGGTAGCACAGACATGATCAAAAATTTTATCTACAGACTCGGCCCTTCCTAATAAAAGAAATTCCGAAAGAATATCTTTTACCAACTCCTGCGCATCAATATTTTTCATAAAATCTGGTAAAGCACGAATCACCACACTAGATTCACCAAAAACTTCCATCTCAATACCAAACTCATGAAAATCTTCTATGTGTGATTCAGCAAGCATCATATCGTGATGCTCTAAATCAAGTTTGATTGGAATTAAAAGTGGAGATGACACCACCCCTTTATTTTTTTGTGAACGCAAATATTCAAAGGTCACTCTCTCGTGCGCTGCATGCTGGTCAAGCACAACCATTCCTTCCTCGCTTTCACATAAAAGATAGGTAAGGCACAGCTGCCCAATCACTTTTAAATCAGCAAATTTTCTAGCAGGCAAAAGATGTTTACTTTCATAAACGAAGCCCTTTTTTATTTCGGGCTGTAACTCAAGCGCTTGTTGTGAGTCTTTTATACTCGGCTCAGATGTGCTCGATAATAAAAAATCCATAGTCTTAAGCGATTCTCGTCGCTCATTTTGAAATTCCTTTGAACTTTCTATCACGGGAAGCACTGCTGATTCAGCTGCAGGGAGTGATGAGTGTGCTCTTAACCATGGCGTAGTTGATAAAAATTCACCAAGCATATGAATGAGATAAGAAAAAATCTTTCTTTCATCAACAAATCGCACTTCAGCTTTTCTTGGATGCACATTCACATCTACCGCATCAGGCGGTACTTCAATATTAAAAGCACAAATAGGGTTTTTTCCTACTTCGAGAAGTGTGCGGAAAGCGGCTTTGATAGCTCCTGAAATTTTTCTATCATTCACTAATCTATTGTTGACAAAAATATTAATACCGCGAATATCTTTTCTCGTCAGCAAGGGCGCACAAAGAGCGCCTTTTATACTGACCACTTCGCTTTTTTCTTCAAACAAAAAAAGCAAACCGCGAGTATCTTTACCCAAAAGCGCTTCGGCCCGAAGCAGAGATTTATCTTCACCCATAGCGCTTGAAAAAATTAATTTATCTTCGCTAAAAAATTTCCAAGATACATTTTCATACACAAAAGCAAAAGATCGTATGAGTTTATCAATAGCTGAAACTTCGGCCCGCTGGCTTTTTACAAACTTAAGCCGGGCGGGGACATTAAAAAATAAATCGCGAACCTCTATGCGCGACCCACGCAAAGCTCCCTGAGGCGAGACTTCTACAATACTACCGGCATCGATAAGCGCCTTGGTTCCATGGGCTTGATTTTCCATGCGAGAAATTATGCTCATGCGCGAAATAGAAGCGATCGATGGCAAAGCCTCTCCACGAAAGCCAAAACTACTAAGACTTTCTAAGTCATGGGCCGTTGAGATTTTGCTGGTAGCGTAGCGTTTGGTGGCAGCACGAACATCGTCCTCGTCCATACCGCAACCGTTATCTTGCACAATAATATAGCTCAAACCACCATCTTTTATTCTTACTTCTATCTGCGTGGCCTCAGCATCAAGTGCATTTTCTATAAGTTCTTTGACCACAGAGCTTGGCCGCTCAACCACTTCACCAGCAGCTATTTGATTAGAGACATGCTGACTCAATTCAATTATTTTACCCATAATTATTTACTCACCCATGGGGGGTTTATACATTAATCAATCTTCTATCAAAGGCCTTTTAAAGCATTTTTGGCGCATAGCTGTACAAGCTCTAAAGCTTGAGAGCGAAGAGCGCCATTTTTCTTGAGAGGTTGTTTTCTGGATAATTTGGAACTCTCAAAAATTTAGGGGAAAAATCGGAAATAATAGTAAAAATTTATTGCAAAACACACTCTCCATCCAAGCAAACCGGCATTTTTTTGCAGCTTTCATCTTTGCTTATCATCTGCACGCACGCTATTTGGCTACATGAATCTTTGAATGAATCAAGGATTTTCTTTGCATCCTCACGAGGTACAGCTCTTTGTTTGCCACCTTTCATACAGCCGCAACAATCTGCTTTTATTGCAGCGCAATCTTTATCATTTAAACACTGAGTTGAGATATTATTTTTACCATTAAAACTCCCATCAGAGTCCTTCATAAAAACACTTTTATTACAGGAATAAAAAACAACAACAAAAAACAATAAAGCAATATTATAAATAAATTTCATCATCACACTCACTTCAATTACCAAGCTAAAATTTACTTTTAAATTTTTATTGAATAAAACAAAAAAAACAAATTTATTCTTTTTTATTTCGATCGATCAAACGCTTAACAGTAGTCGGATACCATTTTTTATTTCGCGTAGTTTTTATATTGTTTTTACTTAACAGATGACATATTTCCTGCAAACTTTTCCCTTGGCTTTCTAATTTTAAAATTTGCTTGATAATGCGCATCTCTTGCGGAGTAGAACCAAATTTTTTTGCACCCAATACATACCCTTGTTGGGAAAGTTCTTTAAGGGATTGTTTTATTCTTGTGGAATGAGTCTTCGTTTCAGCAAGAGCGCAAGACTCCAAAAGATCACTAAAAATTTTCAAATTATCAAGGGACAAACAACGATCGTCATCTGACATCAAGCTGATATTATTTTTCAAAAGAGCGGCCATAAAAATTCTTAATTCTTTATATTTGAGTTCGCACTTAGTGAAGTCATTGATAAGTATTGTTTTGGCATGGTGAGTCAGGCACGAATCTATAGCATGAGTAAATCCCAAATTGCTTTGGGATTGGGGCACCGCAAAAAAACCTGCAATTTCAAACCCCATCGTAGCTGCGCGATCGCACAAGAGATTGAATTGCTCTGATCGCTCGAAATCTTTTTGCTCACTGGGAACAATTAAAAATAGTATGACTGCTTTTTTCATAGGATAAATTTATCACCAAGTTAACTTTTTGACAAATATCATTATTTTCATGGCGTTTTTATGGGATATTTTTATGGAAATTTTTTTAAAAAAAATAAAAAAATTTTTTTCTTGACAAAACACCCTTTAACCTGCCATAATCAAAGATGTCGTTAACAAAAAAGCACTCAAAAAATGAGTGCTTTTTTTATTGGCGCTCTATTTATCTATTAAGCAAATACCATTGGGTTCCATCCTTAGTATCTTTGATGCAAATTCCATCCTTTAGAAGCTGATCTCGCAAGGCATCAGCCTGCGACCAATCCTTGTTGAGGCGTGCAGCTTCACGAGATTTAATCAAAGCCATATGCTCTTCATCGAGCAATGGCGCCTGAAAACTATCTACATCTAAGCCCAATATCTCATCAAAATCTTTCATCAGCTCAAGTTTTTCTGTATTTGAAATGCTGTTATCTTTTAGGCTTTCCCACATCACCGATAAGGCCACTGGGGTATCGAGATCATTTTCCATAGCGGCAAAAAAATCCTGTTTCAACTGATCTTTGCGTTCACGATTTTTTGGGCTTTCTGGGTTGAGTTTGAAACTCAACACACGATTCTTTAATGATTCAAAGGCATTACGCGCGCCATCGAGAGCCTCAAAACTAAAAATAAGCTGAGAACGATAGTGTGCCCCCAAACACAGATATCGATAATGAAGCGAATCATAACCCTTATCAATAAGTGATGTTAAAGTTAAAAAATTTCCTGCGGACTTGGCCATTTTATCTTTTTGTAAAACCAAAAACTCTCCATGCATCCACCAATTAACCCATTTTTTTCCAAAGCATGCTTCACTCTGAGCTATTTCATTAGAGTGATGAATAGAGATGTGATCAATGCCACCGCAGTGGATATCAAAATGCTCCCCTAAATATTTAGAAGCCATAGCAGAGCATTCAATATGCCACCCAGGAAAACCCTCTCCCCACGGTGAAGGCCATTTCATAATTTGATTGGGAAATTTGCTATTAGAAAACCACAAAACAAAATCCAATGGATTTTCTTTGCGCTTATCCACTTCAACTCGAGCTCCTTCTTGAAGCTCTTCTAAATTTCTACGAGATAACGCCGTATAGCTAGGAAATTTATTTATACGAAAATAAACATTTCCATCTACATTGTAGGTGTAGCCCTTCTTTTCAAGCTGTGAAACAAAATCTTGCATTTCCTCTATATGCTCTGTTGCACGGCACACTATCGTAGGTTTTTTTATATGAAGCTTTGACATATCCTCAAAAAAGGCCTTTTCATAAAACTTGGCTATTTCCCAAGGAGATTTTGCTTCTTTTTTCGCCGCCAATGACATTTTGTCATCGCCTTCATCAGCATCCGACTGCAAATGTCCAACATCTGTGACATTCATCACATGCTCAACTTTATAGCCTGCATGCTCAAGAGTACGACGCAAAAGATCTTCAAATATATAAGTTCTCAAGTTACCAATATGAGCGAAATTGTATACTGTTGGTCCACAGGCATAAAGCTTTACCTCATCAGGACTGATAGATTTAAAAGGCTCAATTTTTCTTGACATGGTGTTAAAAAGCGCAAGCATATTGTCTCTCCTTCCCTTCTTCACTATAAGGACTGTTAACAGGCTTCGGTGATGATGTCATCATTTCCCTGCTCATTAAAAACCCAGAGGCTGCCATGCTAATTTTTTTGTTTTTGGACCTTAGTTCATGCCATCCATGATCGAAATAAATCACAATTACATTGAAAAACTGTTTATAAAAGATTTTCGCAATCTTAAAGAAGTACACCTATCTTTCAGCCCAAAAATTAATATTATCGTGGGTAACAATGGTCACGGTAAAACCAATACTCTAGAAGCTATTGCCATTGCGTGTTCCCTAAGACCAATGCAATCGTTAAACAATCTTGATTTGATCAATAAAGACAAAGAAAATTCTCATATAACAGCAGCAATTCAAGGCACCTATGAATCGCTGCTCAAGATCGACATTTTTGCGCGCGGTAAAAAAGCGAGTCTTAACGAAAAAACCATAAGAAGCTCACGTCAGCTACATGAGCAAACTCCACTGGTAAGCTTTATCCCTCATGAACTCAACATGATAAGTGGCAGTTCTTCACTGCGCCGCAAAGCGCTGGATCAAGCCGCATCAACGCTCTTTTTTGATCACATCAATGCACTCAGAGCTTATGAAAAACTTCTAACCCACCGCAATCGTCTTTTGAAAGAATGGCCTCTCGATCATGAATCACTAAAAAGTTTTACTAAGCTTTTTATCAGCGAAGGCGCCCGCATTATCAATTATCGTTTAAAAACTATTGAACAACTTGAGCCTTATTTTATCGAGCAAACCTCAAAAATACTTGGTGCGCATGAACATTGCAGCTTGTCATATCACGCTCAAGAGCACGCTTTAGAAAAATATAGCCTGGCTGATATCAATGAACTTCTGCTCACTTACTACCAAGCTCTTTCTTCGCAAGAAATCAATCGTAGAGTTAGCCTGTTTGGTCCCCATCTTGATAATCTGGTCTTTTCAATCAATGAAATGAATGCACAAAAATGCGCATCAAGAGGGCAAACACGAGCTTTGGTTATCGCTTTTAAGCTCGCTCAGATGATGGCAATATTTCATATACGTGGTTGCGCGCCAATTATTATTCTGGACGATATAGTTTCTGAGCTCGATGCAGAAAAAAGACGCAATCTAATTTCATTGATCGCTCATTTTAATAGCCAAGCTTTTTTTTCTGCTACTGACATGCAAAGTTTTAGTGAGCACCTGCCTAAAGCTCATTGTTTCAAAGTTAACGAAGGCCTAGTAGAAAAAATTTAAAAGCTCTAAGAGTTTTTCCAAAGCTATATGAGTAGAACTTTCTTCGCACAGGTTGAGGTACATTTTATGACTTTAAAATTTCGACTTATTCTGATGCAGTTTTTGCAATTTTTCATCTGGGGATCATGGCTTTTAACCATAAGTGCTTATTGGTTTCAAACTAAACATTGGTCTGGCTCTGAGTTTGGCGCTATTTTTTCGACTATGGGTATTGCTTCACTCTTCATGCCGGCCATTGCCGGAATGATAGCTGACCGTTTTATTAATGCAGAAAAGCTATATGCTTTTTTTCATTTTATGGGAGCAATTACTTTATTTTATATTACTCAAGTTAAAGACCCTTCAAGTATGTTTTGGGCAATGCTCATCAACATGTGTTTTTACATGCCAACTATCTCTCTTTCTATCTCCGTCTCCTATACAGCAATGAAAAAATCTAACATGGACGTCATCAAGGATTTTCCTCCTATCAGAATTTGGGGAACAATTGGCTTCATTGCAGCACTCTGGACTACAAGCTTGAGTGGTTTAGAAACTTCCATCGGACAATTTTACATAGCATCAGTAGTTTCGCTGCTTCTCGCCCTTTATGCTTTGAGCATGCCGGCCTGCCCTCCGCTGGGAAAAACGCAAACGGGGTCATTTTCACAAAGATTAGGACTCGATGCTTTTGCTCTTTTCAAAGATTTTAATATGGCTCTCTTTTTTATTTTCGCCATGTTGCTTGGGGCTGCTTTGCAACTAACCAATGCCTATGGCGATACCTTCTTGCACGACTTTGCCTTAATTGCTGAATATAAAAATACTTTTGCGGTAAAGCACCCAGCAGTTATTTTATCCATTTCTCAATTTTCTGAAACGGCTTTTATTCTCACTATTCCCTTCTTTTTGCGCCACTTTGGTATCAAACACGTGATGTTTATGAGTATGTTAGCTTGGGCTTTGCGTTTTGGTCTTTTGGCTTTTGGTAACCCTGGGGATGGTCTGTGGATGATAGTGCTCTCTTGCATCGTTTATGGCATGGCCTTTGATTTCTTTAATATTTCAGGATCCCTGTATGTAGAAACCCAAGTTGATAAAAAAATGCGAGCAAGCGCACAAGGCCTATTTATGATGATGGTCAATGGTTTTGGAGCCTTACTCGGCAGCAGAATAAGCGGGATTATTATAGACAAATACTTCCTCATCGGCGACAAGTTTGACTGGCGCGGAATATGGCTTTGTTTTGCAGCTTATGCAGCCTTGATCGCTGTATGTTTTATTGTTCTTTTTAAAAAACCGGCGAGTTCCATGCCCCTAACTCATGAGCTCACCAATCCATAATTTTAACTTGTGATTGCAGTCACGAGCATTCTATCGGGGCTGCTTTATCTGTTGGGAAATAGCAATGACACTCTTCTTCAGATTTTGGATGTCGATAAGTATTTCAGATTCTTTCTCAAAATTACTGATAGCAGCCTCAATTTTTTTGTCAGATTTATAACTGTCCAAACTCTTGCTAAAAATTTCTCCCATCGCATTTAATGCCTCAAGTGTCCCATACGTTAGCTCCATATTGGTCCCTAATTCTAAAGCATAAAATTTTGCATAGGGATAAAGCAACGAGGCCTGACTAAGGCTATTGTTGTGATTTTTATACAAGCGCTCAAGATTTTTCGCCATTTTGTCTATGCTCTGACTCACTTTTTGCCCTTGAGCTAACTCTCCATTAATAGCCTCTAAGTCAGCCAATGCTGAGTCTTTTTCTGACTGATTAAGTCCCCACCACTTTTTCTTCAAAGACAGTGCAAACTTATAAACATTTGATGTTTGTTCCCTCAGATTACTTGGCTGGGCAAATTTTATGACACTTGTACCTGTTTTGAGTGACGAAGTCATGGAGGCCATATCGCTTACCAAACTCATTCCAGGCACTCCGATATAGCCTAAAATTTTTGCTCCCAATCCTACATAGTTACCAGCTTGAGCAATATTTTCCCCAACCTGCACAACAGGCTGTGCCAGCTTTTCATAATAGCTATCCTTCCCTGAAGGATCGGGGATACCTAGTATTTTTCTTGAATTATTGACCCAACTGCCAATAACTAAGCTCTCTTTTTCATATAAATTTTGAAACTCGCCCAGGTTTCTTAAAAATTCCTGGCTTTCACTTGATGAAAGTTTTCTTTGCCTATCACTATTACTCACTCCAGCATTAGTACCTGTCCCGGGGCCACAATCAATAAGGAATATCGAAACAAATAAACATAAAAAAATCCAAATAATTTCATAATTATTTTTCCTCACAAACAACCCAATAAAATCTATAAATAAACATTATTAATAACAACAAAAAAATTCTATTTTTTTACTATATACAATGGTTACAATTTATTTTAAACAACATCAATTGCTGTATCCAATAATAATTTCAGATACAAACAATTTCTTTTCAGCTCTTTACTCGTCTCGGGCTCGTTCTTATAACTCACGCAGCAGAAATAGAGCCCCAAAAATTGATATCGATTAAAGGCAGAATGCAAGGATGGGATGCTTCGTGTTACTTTGCCCAAAAAAAGCGCAAAAGATGAAACAATAAAGATTAACGTTGCTTAGAATGGGTAAACTGCATCGAGCAACACCGCAACTTGCAGTTTTACCAATCAAAATTCTGTTACAAAATCATAATTCTTGGACCAAACTCAGCGACGACAAAAAATTTGAGCAAAACGAAAGAAGTTAGATGTGCTGTCACTGTATGCCAGCAAAAATTAAACAATTTTTAAGTGCTGAGAAAAAATGATTTTTTAGGTGATTTCAAAACAATTTCTTAAAGGTGTTTGAAAAATAAATCTATTCTTTCGAGTAAAGTTTTTGAACGTCAAGATAATGCTGCACCGAGCTTAGACACATCATTTTTTCTTTTTCGTTAATAGAGCGAAGTTTTTTGGCAGGAGAACCGCAGATAAAGGATTCGCTGCTAAAATTTTTTTTACCTGTCACCAATGAACCTGCGGCTACGAAAGACAAGCTACCTATGCGAGCTTGGTCAAGCAAAATCGAACCCATACCTATAAGACAATAATCTTCGATAATGGCTCCGTGAACAATCACTCCGTGACCAATGGTTACGTTATCACCAATAATTGTTTCAGAATAATCAGAAGTCATATGGCAGATGCTACCATCCTGCACAGAAGTATTTTTTCCAATGCGAATGAGCCCCATATCACCGCGCAAAACTACGCCAGGCCAAATACTTGCGCCTTCTTCAATAATCACTTGACCAATCACGCAAGCTTGGGGATGTACAAAGGCTCTTGGGTGAATCTGTGGTTGATGCCCTAAAATAGACTCGATCATAAATTTGCCCTACTTCTAACTTCAAAGGAGTAACCTTCGATCACATAATTTCGAATTAAATTTCTTTGACTCAATCGGTAAACATATTTTTTTTCACAATTTTTACAAGATCATCTTCTGCTATTGTATGCAAATTGCGTGGATAACTGACCGTTTTTTTGTCCCATACCACAATCTATTGCTAGATTTTTTCTTCTCAAAAATATTTCACCCAATAGAGAATATCATCATGAGGCTTGGCATAATTTGTGAGATAAGGATTTCCTTCCAATCTGCTTAAGAGATTAGTGCGCTTATGAGAGTTAGACCTTCAGTTCGGCCATAGTGCATCCTCAAGCTTTGCCGTAATTTTTGCCATGGGCTCACACTGTAGAATCTGATCTTCGCTTTTGTCACTCAAATTGAGCAATGATAAATATTCCTGAAAGAGGGCTATCGACCTTGGGGGCGTCCATTTGATTGAATTTTGGAAGATATTTTTTCATAAAAATGAAACCAAAACTTTATCACCAATTTCGATAGAATAATCATCGATCACACCCGACGTTAATTCTAAAACATAGAGGCTTTTTGCTAAGGGGGTGATAGCTTTTTCACTATTTTTTGGTGCATTTCTGACTGTATCTACTACTGTAAAATTTTCGTCTAAAAATATTAAGTCAAGTGATACTAACGTATTTTTCATCCAAAAACTATGTATGTCATTTGTTTCAAAGACAAAAAGCATACCACCGTCTTTGGCGAGTTTAGGTCTATGCATCAACCCCAAGGCCTGTTTCTTAAAAGTATCAGCGATTTCAACATGAAAACGCCCTTTGGCTGGAGTTTTAGGAAAGCTGATTGAAGCGAAGCGAATAGACATATCCATGGAGCTGCAATTTTTTTTTGCACCCAGGCTAACAAATAAAACATTAGTCAAAACAACAAACACCAACACATTATATTTAGATCGTACGAACATAAATTACCTTCTTTGGTCTTTGAGTTGAAAGACACGTGCTGATTGAGCGATCTTTAGATTACAGGCTTGGGGGATTGAATGGCTAGTAAATATCGACAGAGTCCTGATCATGAAATGACAGGATGGCCACCGGGTATCAAGTATATTGTCGGCAATGAGGGATGCGAACGCTTTTCTTATTATGGAATGAATGCCATTCTCTACGTCTATTGCGTGACACTTTTTGTCACTCAATCCATGCCGGAAGATCAAGCGGCGGATATGGCCACTTCAACAGTTCACCTCTTTAAAACCGGCGTCTACGCTTTTCCTATGATTGGCGCTATCATCGCAGATCGATTTTTGGGAAAATATAACACCATTCTTTGGATTTCTTTGGTTTACTGCTTGGGTCATTTGGTTTTATCACTTACCGAAGGTTCAATTGTTGGACTTACATGCGGGCTTGTCCTGATAGCTATTGGCTCGGGAGGTATAAAACCCTGCGTATCAGCGCACGTTGGTGATCAGTTTGGTCGCTCAAACTGGCGATATCTTGAACGTGTCTACCAAATTTTTTATTTTATCATCAACTTTGGATCTTTTTTTGCCGTGCTCTTTATTCCACTCATCAAAGAATATTTTGGCTGGAGTATCGCCTTTGCCATTCCCGGCATCTTGATGTTTATTGCCACCATACTTTTTTGGATGGGCAGAAATGAGTTTGTCCATATTCCTGCCAGACCAGGCGGGAAATTAGGCTTCCTCGACGCACTAAGCTCTACCATGCTCTTTCTTACTTTTGGATCTTGGTTTTTTACTGCAAGTCAGCCACTTTGGATAATGCTTGCAGTTTCATGTGCTTGCCTTTACAGCGGCTTCCTTATTTTTTCTTATCGACAAAGCCTCTCTCGTGACGACGGCTTCCTTGCTGTCAGCACCTTCATGTTAAAAGAATGGATGTCTCAGTTTTTTGTTAGAAAAGAAGCAGTGTTGGTAGCAGCAGGCTCACATAGCAGCAGCATGAGGGACATGGGAAGAGTCACTCAATCTGCTCAAAAAGAATTTGGTGATGAAGCAGTTGAGGGTGTAAAAGCTGTTTTTCGTATTATGAGCGTCTTTATCATGGTGAGCATTTTTTGGGCCCTCTTTGATCAACACGCATCATCTTGGATCAGACAGGCAGAAATGATGGATCGTAGCATGTGGCTTCCTTTTATCGGAGAAATCACTCTCCTTCCTTCACAAATTCCATCATTAAACCCTGTTATAGTAATGATTCTGATTCCTTTTTGGGCCTACACTATTGACCCTGCACTCAAAAAAGTAGGAATCGTTCTTACACCCTTGAAAAAAATGACTCTGGGAATGCTTCTTGCTGCCACCAGTTTTATGGCTGTTGCTCTGCTGCAAGCAAGAATTGAAGCTGCGGGCGATATGCAGATTCATGTTATGTGGCAATTGATTCCCTACTTTTTAATAACGCTTTCAGAAATTCTGGTTTCCATCACTGGGCTTGAATTTGCCTATTCCCAGGCACCAAAACGCATGAAATCAACAGTGATGGGTTTTTGGCTTTTAACAGTAGCCCTTGGCAATGCCTTGGTGGCTTTTTTGGCACACTTTTCTCACCTGGCACTCACCAATTTCTTTTGGCTTTTTGCTGGACTGATGGCTGTTGCTGCGGTAATTTTTGCCTTCAGAGCTTCTGCTTATAAGGTGCGAGATTACCACCAATAATTTTTGATCCTACAGATTTTTTAAAGCAGCTAATTTTGGAAAAAAGTTAGCTGCTATTTGATTTTTAGTGCCGATAAGGATAGATGAAGGACCTAAATAAGATATTTTCTGGAGAAACTGTATGGCAATTGTTCAAAGATTTTGGACCATGATTAAGTCCAACCTCAATCACTTAATAGGAAAGGGAGAGGATCCAGAAAAAATGCTTAATCAAATGCTTCTGGATATGCAAGAGCAGTTGATCAATGCCAAAAAACAAGTAGCGGTCTCCATTGCTGATGAAAAAAGACTTCTGAAGCAATACAATGACGAAAGGGCTCTCGCTCAAGATTGGGAGCAAAAAGCTATGTTGGCAGTTAAAGCAGGCAAAGATGATTTGGCCCGCCAAGCCTTAGAGCGTAAAAGTGAACACGAAAAATTAGCAACTGGCTTTGAAGAACAGTGGCGTACACAACAGCAAGCTGTAGAGCAATTAAAAAGCGCCCTTAGTACGCTCAACGAAAAAATTACAGACGCTAAACGCAAGAAAAATCTTTTGGTTGCTAGAGCTAAACGCGCCGAAGCCCAAAAAACCATTACCGATACCATGTCAGGAATGAGCAACACTAATGCGCTTGATACCATTTCACGCATGGAACAAAAAATTGATCAGATGGAAGCAGAGGCAAGCGCTGCTACTGAATTGGCCAACGAGATCCAAGGGGATGAACTTTCTGCGCAGTTTAAAAAACTTGAAGTAGTTGGCTCGGACGATGCTCTTGCGGCCCTCAAAGAAAAAATGGGTGTCTCTACAAGCAATACAAAACAAGAAAACGAAGAAACAGAACTTAAAAAAATCGAAAAAGAACTAGAAGCTCACTCGAAAAGATAGATGAGCACATGAAGCTGGAGCTCCGAGAAGGTGTCTTCAAACACTCGTTTGAAGCGCCGATTTTTTTTTAAACTTTGCTCAAAATATGTTCTTGATGCTTTAAAAATTTACCAAACTAAAATTTTTATTCTCTTAGAGCGTATTTAAGAAATCCAGCTACATTATTTGTAGGAAATATCGTGCGCAGGAGCTCAGTACATTGAAAATAAACTACAAAACACGGACATCAAAGACAAAAGCATCTAATTTTTTACTTTAGGCTTTTAGCAAACCTGCAAGCGCACAATTCTGAACTGCGCTCATGTTCTCAGCTTATTTAAATATTTTTTCCAGAAAACTTTTCAAGCAAAAATAATTTCGTCCCGATCTTTCTTTGTACGGGGCATTTTTTTTGTTAAATAATTTTCTTAGCATTTCTTTTTAGCTGTTTGATCTAAAGGAGTCGACTATGAAAATATTGGTGAGCGTCAAACGAGTGACCGACTATGAAGCCAAATTAAAGATAAGCGCTGATGGCATGGATATTGTACGTGATGGCGTCAATATGATCATGAATCCTTTCGATGAAATTGCTGTCGAAGAGGCTTTGCGGCTAAAAGAAAAACATGACGGAGAAGTGGTTGTTGTCTCGGTCGGCACCAAAGATTGTGAGACACAAATGCGAGCAGCCATGGCTATGGGCGCAGATCGCGGTATTTTAGTCGAGGCAAATCTCGATATTTCGCACAATCTAGACTCTGCATACATCGCAAAAATTTTGCATGAGGTGGTTAAAAAAGAAAGCCCTGACTTGGTACTGATGGGCAAACAATCCATTGATGACGATAATCACCAAACAGTTGAAATGCTTGCTGAGCTTTGGGGTGTTGGCCAAGCCACCCAAGCAAACACCGTAACTATCAACGGCAAAGAAGCAACTGTCATTCGTGAAGCAGATGGTGGACTTGAAACACTAGCAGTTGATCTTCCCTGCATCATAAGTGCCGATCTACGTCTCAATGAGCCTCGTTATGCTCCACTTCCAGGTATTATGAAAGCCAAGAGAAAACCTCTTGATTTTATTCAAATCAGTGAACTTAGTATCGATCATCAACCGCAAGCAAAACTAAAAAAATTAATTCACCCACCAAGCCGCAAATCAGGACAGCGCGTGGCTGATATCAGTGAGCTTGTCGATAAACTTAAAAATGAAGCAAAAGTGCTCTAAAGGAGAAAACCATGGCTATCCATTTAATTTTTGCTGAACATGATGAAAACGGCATCAAAAAATCTACGCTTTCCTCTATTACCGCAGCACAAAAAATAGGCGGAGAAATTCATGGAGTTGTCTTAGGAAAAAATATCGCTAAGCAAGCTCAGGAATTCTCTCACTATTGCGATAAGGTTCACATGTGCGAGCATGATGGCCTTGCTCACCGACTTGCTCAAAGCTATTCGAAAGTTATTTCAGATGTTGCCAAAAATATTAATGCAACTCACGTGTGGGCATCGGCTACTGTTGCTGGAAAAGATATTTTTCCCCGTGTTGCGGTTCGTCTTAATGCAGCTCAGGCCTCAGACATTCAAGAAGTTGTAAATGAATCAAGCTTTATAAGGCCGGTGTGGGCAGGTGATTTGCTGGGAGAAATTGAATTACTCAGCGCAGTCAAAGTCATCACGGTACGAGTCAGTGAATTTCCTGCAGCTGAGAAAAAAGGTGCAGAAGGTCAAGTTGTACCTTTTGATGTGTCTTTGGGAAATAATTCCATGCGTTTTGTTTCCTTTGATGCTGTTAAATCAGAGCGTCCTGAACTTACCGATGCGAATGTAGTTGTTGCAGGTGGACGCGGCCTTAAAAGTCCCGAAAATTTCAAAGAACTTATCGAGCCTTTGGCAGATAAGCTTGGAGCTGCCATCGGAGCTAGCCGAGCAGTCTGCGATGCAGGCTGGGTTCCCAACGACTGGCAGGTTGGACAAACAGGCAAAGTGGTTGCTCCAAAACTTTATTTTGCATTGGGAATTTCCGGCGCCATACAGCATGTTGCAGGCATGAAAGGATCAAAAGTTATCGTAGCGATCAACAAAGATCCTGAAGCTCCGATATTTCAGGTGGCAGATTATGGTTTGGTTGCTGATGTGAGCAAAGCCATCCCCGAACTTATGGCTGCACTTTCTTAAATTTGCATAAAAACTATCGCCAAAATGAAAACCTCCCGGTTATAAAAAGCAATCGGGAGGTTTTTTATGCGTATAAATAATCCAATGAATGCCTATCAAGCATGTACCAACTTTGCTGCTCGCCCAAAAGATAATATTGGCAAAAGAATAGCCAATCTTGAAAAACAATTGATTGAACTCCATCAATGCGAACTGGCAATCAAACACCGCATGCAAGATCGCCTAAAATTTATGAGCGCTAAAAATGTTTATAGGGCAGACAGAGAGCTCTCTCAGATTGAGCATAAACGCGATATGATAAAAATGGAGCTTAACCGCTTACAGGAACAATAGATCCAGGTAATTCTTTGCCTAAGCTTATCTACCCGCTTCATTATATTCATTGCTCTACAATCATGCTGGTCAATAAATTTTTCTTAACGAAGGTAAGAACTTCAAGTCCCATGGTTCATAGAAATTATACATCGTCAGACAAGCTTAATGAGTGTTCGAGGCAAGGTTTACCCAAGCCTCTTAAAAAATTATAAATACGTATTTTCAACTTGACTCATTACACAATATTTTTTTAGCGAATTAACATTCGGCATGATTTGATCTTTTAAATCTTCAGATTGAACAAAGTCACACACATATTGTTCTACCATCAAAAAAAAGTTTGAGTGATGTTCAATAGAATAGAGCTTGGCAATATCATTCATAAAATTTCTTATTTCAACTTTAACAAGAGGATTATCCAAACTTAATTCAGGAAACAATTTTTTACTTTGCACTCCGAATAAAGCTAATAGTTTTGCGAGCTCATCAAGTTTTTTTTCTTCATCCTTGTGCCGTGAGCTTATTCGCTCAGCCTTATCCTGATAGTTATTTAACCAAATAAAAAAGTAAACTGTCACATTTCTGGACATCTCGGCATTCATAGACAGCTCTCTGCTCGAGCCATACCAAAGCTTCTCATAATCTTTGATATGTATCGCATGGCTTTTTTCGAGCTCTCTAAAATTAAATGCCCAATTCCTAAACCGAGAAATCCATGGAGTCAAAATTGGAGCACTCAGAGAAATTCCTAAGATTGTCTGCAAAGTATACAGTGTCGAAGTTAGGGCAGGATAGGGAATTTGTGCCACTCCCCATGCATAAAGCATATTTAACCCGATATAGGATGTGAACAAAACAAATGTTGTACTTGATTGTATAGAAAATTGTTTAATTTCTCGTCTTACAATTGCTCTTAGCTCTTCTTTGCTAATAGCACCGTGTTCTTCCAAATGTGTATCTATTTTTTCGTTTACTTTAGATAGAAACATTTTATAAGCATATTTCTCAGCTTTAGAAAGATTTTTAGCAATTATTTCTGCACTTATTCTTTGACTTTCAATATCTCTCAGCTCGCTTACCAACAAAATTTCTGTGTCACCTGCCATTGCACCTAAGGGCAAATTCAGCATCAAAATGGAACATAATAATACAAAATTGTTCATACTAAGTAAGGTCTCAATACTAGGGCTCTCTCATGTTTCTGTATGTTGTTCCTAAAAAAGCTCTAGAGGGGCTCGAAATTTAACAATCGATCAATTTGGAATTTTGGTAGCAATGAAACATAAAAACTGGATGAAGATCATAAGCCAACCTGATCTCAGTTCTTCTTAAAAAATCAGCCATGATCAAATACTATTTTTTTGTTCAGTGTTAGAAAAAACTCAACTCAAGGTACAATTTTTAGAAAAAATTATCCCTGTCGGATAAATTTTTCTCACTTAAATATTGACATGACCAAAATATTAGGGAATGTTAGCGTTCTGTATTGGTCCGCAATAGCTCAGTCGGTAGAGCAGGTGACTGTTAATCACCGGGTCGGCGGTTCGAGTCCGTCTTGCGGAGCCAAAATTAAAAAGTCCTTGGTTTTCAAGGGCTTTTTTTATGCCTTAAACAAATCTCATTTTATACCCAATGCCAAGAACCTCCCCTTTAATTTCTGAACGCCCGCAACAAAGCGAAGACTAGGAAAAAATTAAGGGGTCCGTAATTTCTGGGATTAGCATAAAGTTTTTTGTTTCTCTTAAAAATAGAACAAATTTATTAGGGCAATGAAAAGTACATCTCAAAGCAGTTTTAAAAAAAATTTTTTCCTTTATATGTTTATTTTTTTTCTCGACGAGAAACATAAATATATCTTGGAGATTTCATGTTAAAAAGATTTTTATTTTTTACTCTTTTGGCAATATCTTTAAACACGACAGCACTACCTCCATCTGATGAACCTATAACTCTACCAAAAATCATGAATGATGGAATTTTTTTGCCCCAAGATGAATCTGTTGATGAAATTGCCCAATTCATTGGCTACGGACAAAACTTATATACTGTCTTTGTGCCAAAGCTTGCCTTTTATTTGTGTGAAAATTTTGAAAAGCTCGTTGTTTGTGATCCATCTGCTAGAAAATTTCGAACACACAAGCAATTAGTTAGATGTATTGAAAATAACACACTGCATGATTTTCTAATAAATGCCCTTAATCAAATGAAAATTTCTCTCAATACAGAACTCTTTATAGGTGACAATTCAGTTGACGAGCTCATGAAATTTAACAATGCGCTAGAAAAAAAACTAAATGATTTTTATCTTCCATTAGCACACAGTGCATCGCTAGAAAAAATTGACGCTAAGTTTTGGGATATCTTTGACATTGAGCCTGAGCAAAAATCCACTTTTTATTTATCAACTCTGCTCGATCAAAAAAGTAAAAGTGCTGAACGTCAAAAAATGGCCAACGCTATGTATACCTGGCTAAGTAATGACAATCACATAGTCTTTGCCACCCAAAAAAGTGCAGCTGAAATAGAGAGTTTTTTTGCTGAATTTAAAAGATATTCCGAACAAAAGGAGCAAAAAAAACTTCAATTTATACTTAAAAAGTCAAAAGAGCTTCCTAATACAATCTACGTAAAAATATCTCTTTTAAAATCAGACAATTACCCGCTTATTAATTTTATGAATGATCATTAATTTTAAAAAGTCATTCCTAATTGACGATTCAAACAAGAATATTACAATCAGCGTTTCGATTTAAATTAATTAAATTTTTAATCATAATATTTGGAAACGCTATGCTTCTCTTTAAATTAAAAAAATATTTTTCACTATCTCTTTTGTGCGTTTTTGTTTGGGGGTTTTCTTTTAATATTGAGGCCACTCACTTTCAAAAGCAAAGGCGAAAGCTAGATTTCAACGTTCTGAATGATAGAGATAATAATGATACTCCTCCGCTTACCCGAATAGCTCTTCAACCCAAAAAAAGAATAGGAAAAAAGCTAAATTTCGATTTTTCACCATCTGATGAAAGCAAAATGCCAGGAGAAAAGCGAAAAAGAGACAATAACAATGAAAATTGGATATTAAATAAAAAATTTGCAGACGAGACTAATACCGAAGGTCCTTCTTTTGCTCTTCCCCTTCCTGATTTATGTTCTTTTGCACCTGACTTTTCAAGTTTAGAAAAAATCGAGTTAGAAGCAAGAAAAACAAAAAACTCAAAAATTATATGCCCAAAGACACCTGGAAAAAAACAAGTTATTGACAATCCAGCCGAGATAATGCCGCTGCTTGAAAGAAAGGGGTATACTGCGGTTGAATTCTTAGGCAAAGGTGATCAAGCTGGTGTTTTTAAAGCATGCTTGAAAAACGATCTCGATCAATGCTTTGCTTTTAAAGTATTTAATAACGCTTCAGAAAAACTCAAAAATAAACTAAATAAAGAAGTTGAGCTTTTGAAAGACAAAGCTCTTCTCGCTGCAGCTCAAGAGTTTTGGCATGATGAAGGATTTACTTTTGTAAAAATGAAACTTTTTGAAAAAAATCTATCCGACTATATCGATGAACTGCAAAATATATCTAAACTTACTGAGCTTCCAGAAAAAGAGATGTGGCATATGATCTATCATCTTGCCCTTGGTCTCAAGAATATGGAAGATGCACAGACTTTTCACAATGATATCAAGCCCGATAATATCTTCTTGGATTCCTTAAATATTCCTCATATTGGCGACTTTGGTCTCTTTTGTAAAAGCGATACTAGCCCCTTAGATATTGAGGAAGGTGATAAACGATATTTAGCAAGGGAAGTTTTAGAAAATGAACAATTCTCTTACAAATCTGATGTGTTTTCCCTTGGCGTCGTCTTTTTTGAAATGGCTACATTGAAAAAAATGCCAGACCAGGGAAAACTATGGGATAACTTGAGGAAGGGCAAACTAAATCATCTTATTCCCCAAACTTATTCGGATGAGTTGCAAGATCTAATAATCAGCATGATCGATGAAAGTCCTAAGAACAGACCTAATTCTGACGATATTCTCAGCATCGCTCAGAAACATGTCCTTTAATAAAGTATTTTGGGCCTAAAATAAAAATATCCCCCGCAATTTTTATAAGATAAAAACGGGGGATATATGAAAATAAAATTCTTGGGTGCTGCAGGCACTGTCACCGGCTCTAAATACCTTCTCACAAGCTGCAACAATCATCATTATTTGGTTGATTGCGGTCTTTTTCAAGGAGGGCGAGAGCTCAGAGAACGCAACTGGCATAATTTGGAAATTGATCCATCTGAGATCTCAGCTGTATTCATAACTCACGCCCACATTGATCACACGGGATATTTGCCCAGACTGGTGTCAACTGGTTTTAAAGGTCCTATTTACTGTACTGAGCCAACTTTTGAATTATCTAAAATTCTTTTGCCCGATTCTGGCTATCTGCAAGAAGAAGAAGCTCGCTACGTAAATCACAAAGGCTACTCTCGACACAAACCAGCCCTTCCTCTCTACACACGCGAGCAAGCAGAAGAAAGCCTTAATTTTTTTAAGGTCATAGACTTTCATACGCAAACTCAATTATTTAATGAACTCAATATTACTTTTTTTCGAGCCGGCCATATCTTAGGAGCTTCTTCTATTTTATTGGAGATCGAAGGCAAAAGAATTATTTTCTCGGGGGATGTTGGACACTATCGAGATTTAATAATGAACCCTCCAGACCCTCTACCTGATGCTGATTATCTTGTGATCGAATCTACCTATGGCGATCGGCTTCACGAGAAGGAAAATCTATTAGAAAAAATGTCAAAAATAATTAATCGAGCAGCTTCTAACAAAGGCACCATTGTAATTCCCGCCTTTGCCGTCGGTAGGGCTCAACTAATTCTTCATATTATTCATGTACTGAAAGATAAAAAAGAAATTCCTGATATTCAAGTATTTCTCGATAGCCCCATGGCCATCGATGCAACTGAACTTTATTGCCACTATCACGATGAACATCGCCTCGATGCTCAACAATCATATTCCATGTGTTCAATCGCCAAACTGACACGCACTACTCAAGAGTCACAGGCAATCAACGAGATAGATGAGCCAAAGATAATTATTTCTGCCAGTGGTATGGCATCGGGAGGACGTATTCTTCACCATTTAAAACACTACATTTCTGATCCCAAAAATACTGTGGTGCTGGTGGGTTACCAAGCGATTGGCACCAGGGGAAGAGCGCTGCAAGATGGAGTTTCTAAGATAAAAGTATTTGGAGATGATTTAAAAGTAAATGCAAATATAGAAACAATCACCAGCCTTTCTGCCCATGGTGACTACAATGAACTCATTCATTGGCTCAACGAAAGTAAACTTAAAAATCCCAAAGTATTTATCACCCACGGTGAAACTGAAGCATCAAAAGCATTTTCCGATCGTATAAAAAAAGTTTTTAAATGGGACACAAAAATTCCCAAACACAATGAAGAAGTTGTTTTATAAGCTCATAAGGGACTATTCCAAACTTGTAAGCACAAAAATATTTTTGTGCTTTTCTTTTAAAATCAATTGTATAGGCCAACGTTGCGGTTGATAATCAGATTTTTTAATTTCATTGATAAGATTTAATTTAGATTTTCCCGTTGTCAGTACACAAATTTCTTGTGCTGCTAAAATTAGGCGAGGCATCATGGTGATACGCTCATGCTCAATATCTGGCTCCTTTGTCGCCGCAATCAATGCAGGGTTTTCATAGATATCGTCGAGCAATGTGCTTTTGGGAAAGAGTGATGCTGTGTGCCCATCATTGCCCATACCCAGATAAATTAAGTCAAAGACGGGAATTTTTTCGATCTTTGAAAAAAGATGCTCTTCAATACATAACTGATAATCAGCTGCTGCTTTGCTTGCCGAAGAGGCACTACTAAACATGGGAAAAAATTGCTTCGTGCTATCAATATCAATATTTTTTATTAAAAATTTCCAAGCTTGTCCTGCATTACTGTGCTCACTTTGTAAGCCAACTACACGCTCATCTGAAAAAAACCATCGTGTTTTTTTTAAAACTGCATGCTCTCCCTGCAGTAAATAGGGAAAAAATTTTAAGGCAGTGGAACCACCAGACAAGGCCACATCAAAATAATTTTTATGTTTGAGAGCCTCATTAGCTTGCTTGAAAAAATTTTTAGCCGCCCACTGAAATAATTTTTCTTGCGTTTCAAATTCAATCGTATTCATATCATTCCGCCAAATTGCGCCAGGAATGTCCGTCTTTTTCAAGCAAAACATCTGCTTCTTCCGGACCATTGCTCCCTGCCTCATAAGTTGGCAAACATTTTGGCTTAATAGCATTCCACACGTCGAGAATAGGTTGCACAACGCTCCAACCCGTTTCTACCATATCTGCCCGTTGATATAAGGTGCTATCACCCAACATGCAATCATACAGCAAGGTTTCATAACCGGTTCCAGCCTTAAGACCAAAATAATCTTTATATTGAAAACGCATATCAACATCGCCAATACGGACAGACGGACCGGGCACCTTAGCCCCAAATCGCAATGAGATACCTTCCTCAGGCTGAATGTGAATTACTAACAAATTTGGTGAAAGTTCTTCTGTTCGGGTTTTTTGAAACATGATTGATGGAGCTTTTTTAAATTGAATGGCAATCTCAGTGACGCGTTTTTTAAGACGTTTGCCGGTACGTAAATAAAATGGAACCTCGGCCCAACGCCAATTATCGATCAATAATTTTAGGGCTACATATGTTTCAGTTATGGAATTTTTGTCGACGTTTTTTTCTTCGCAATAAGCTTTGACCGATTTATGCCCAATCATTCCTTGACCATACTGAGCGCGAACGACATTAGTAAGTACATCTTGAGGGCTATAAAATTTTATAGAACGTAAAAGTTTGGCCTTTTCATCTCGCACTGCTCTTGATTCAAAAGAAATGGGTGGTTCCATGGCAAGCAAACTTAAAAGCTGAAATAAATGATTGGGAAGCATATCTCGCAATGCTCCGGCGTGCTCAAAATAATTTCCTCTTGTTCCAATTCCACTTTCTTCTGCCACCGTAATCTGCACATTATCGATGTAGCGATGATTCCATATGGGCTCAAAAATTCCATTGGCAAAACGAAATGCAAGCAAATTTTGTACTGTCTCTTTTCCCAAGTAGTGATCAATACGGTAAACCTGACTTTCTTCAATCAATTCCAATATCGAAGAATTAAGCTCAATGGCTGAATCAAGATCATGACCAAAGGGTTTTTCAACTATGACTCGCCTGAACCCTTCTGACTCATCAAAAAGCCCCAAAGCATGAAGCGATTGAATGATCGATAAAAAAGTACTGGGTGGAGTAGCGAGATAAAAAATATAATTGGTGCTGGCATGTTCCTTCTTCGCCATGCTATGAAGACGATTCTTTAATTTTTGAAATGTCTCAGAATTTTCAAAACGTCCTTGAACATAATGGACTTTTTTCGAAAGAACTTTGGCAAAATCTTCTGCTTCTCGATTGTGAACTTTATGCGCAATATCTTGCAAAAGATATTCTCGAAATGATTCATCGTTGTAATCGTGCCCGGCTACTCCAACCACATTAAAATTTTCAGACAAAAGTTTTTCGCCACCCAAGTGGCATAAAGTTGGTAGCAAAAGCCTACTGGTCAGTTCTCCACCAGCACCAAATATTACCATCACACAATCGGGAGCAGGTTTACCTTTGGTAACAACGTAGCATTTTTTATCGTTCATTTTTTATCCTGATCCTCGCTATGTCCACCAAATTCTTTACGCAGAGCAGATAAAGTTTTTTCCGAAAAAGATTGCTCTTGTCGAGAACGAAAGCGGGTAAATAATGAATTGGCAAGATTTGGAGATGGCGTATTTTGTTTTATAGCTTCCATTAAAGCCCAGCGCCCCTCACCCGAATCTGGCACATGCCCAAAAAAAGAATCAAGATGGGGATCTTGATGTAAAGCATGAGAAAGTAAATCCAAAAGCCATGATCCAACAACAGATCCTCTTCGCCACAGTTCAGAAATTTCTCTTAGGTCAAAATAAAATTGCTGTTCTTCAGGCAAATGTTTGACATCGGCATTTTTTAGCAATTCAAATCCTTCCGCAAACGATTGCATCATGCCATATTCAATTGCATTGTGAACCATTTTTACATAATGACCCGATCCGCTCTTTCCACAATAGTAATATCCTTGATGTGCCGACGAGTGATTGACCTTGCGATTTTTGGTCTTTGATGCGGCATGTTCTCCTGGAGCAAGGCTTTTGAATATTGGCTCAAGATGCCAAAAAATTTTTTCATCGCCTCCTGCCATCAAACAATAACCACGCTTGAGACCAAATACGCCACCACTCACTCCGACATCGAGAAAATTAATTCCTGAATGTGAAAGGTCCTTATTGTGTTTGATTGAATCGACAAAATGTGAATTTCCACCATCGACAACGATATCTCCAAATTCCAGCACCTGTTTTAATTGCTGAATAACTTGATGAGTGGGATCACCATGAGTAACCATAACCCACACAACTCGAGGTGGTTTAAGTACTCCGTGTATTTCTTGAAGAGAATTCACTACAACCATATTTGATTCATTCATATCAGCGCGTACTTGAGGCGATCTATCGTAGCCCACAACGAGATGACCCGCATCGAGCAAACGCTTCGCCATATTTTGTCCCATACGACCTAATCCAACGATTGCTATTTGCATTTCTTTTCCTCTACATATGCTTGCTAAGCGCCAAAAGTTCTCTAAATCCAACGGCTACATCTTTTAAATGAACATGTAAAATATGACGATTGTCGTCGATCATAGTCTGAAAATCACCAAGAGCCTGGCTCAGGTGAATATCTTTAAAGTTAATCCCCATACTACTGGAAAAATCTTTTTTGTAAGGACCAGTAATTAAAATGAAATGGCCATTATTTTTTCCTCCTTTAAATAGTTGACCAATTGAGTGCAAATAGCGAGGACCATGCTGAACAATAGCAGGGACTAAATGCTGACGAATTTTTGCGGCCAATGAATCAACATGAGAATTATTTTCAGGAGTTTCATCAAGATAGGAAAGAATCGCACAATAATCGCCATCTTTTATTGCGGTAAAAAAGCTCGCCATAACATTGATAGTTTCTTTATCTGAACCAGGTGAAAAAATTTCTACTGCATCAGATGAATAACAAGCATTTTTAGGCCCAACAAATTTTTTATTTTTTATTTGATCAATAATCAATAAAGCCTGCTGTTTACTTTTTTCCACATCAGGTTGATCAAAAGGATTTAATTTTAAAATTATCGCTGCGGTGCTGATAGCTATTTCCCAACGAAACATCTCAGACCCAATGGCAGATCTATCTGGAATTTTTAGATAAATGCAATTGCTGTGATTTTTTCTAAGCTCTTGTTTGATCGATGGATCGATGGGCTCTCCTTCAAGCTCCAACACACAGTGCATGCTATGTGGCAGGGCTACGTGCTCAAGATCACCCTCTACCAAAGGCACAATTCCCCCGTGATTCTTACCAAGTGATTCAGCGATTAATTGCTCAAGCCACGAACCGAAGGATTTTAGAGATGGCGAAATATACACTACGAGCTGATCATGAGCACACAGAGTATTTACTCCTAAAAAGAGCCCCAAAAGAACTCCAGGATTTCGTTCAGGCAAAATAGCTGGACCACATTCCTGTGTCATCTGTAAAGATTTTTCTAATAGATTTTGTACATCAATGCCCATGAGCAGCGCAGGAAAAATGCCAAAAGGCGATAAAGCTGAATAACGACCACCAATCAGCGGGTTGCCCTTCACTGAAGTTATAAATTGATTCTTATTTGCTTCTTCTGCAAGCGATGTTCCTGTATCAGTGATAGCAATGAAATGCTCAAAGTGATTTTCGATTCCGGCTTCTTTAAGTTTTGATAAGAAATGTTGATACAACAGATTTGGCTCAAGCGTTGTACCTGATTTACTTGAAACAACGAAGAGTGTTTTTGAAATATCAATTGTTCTTTCAAGTCGTTCAAGCATATCCGGATGAATTGTATCCAGAACAAAAAATTTTTCATTCGTATTGGGTGCAAGAACATCTTGAAAAACTTTTACAGCAAGACTTGATCCCCCCATACCCATCAGAACAATTGATTCAAAGTTGAGCTGTTTTATTTTATCGCTCAGATCTTTAAGATTATCGATCATTCCGAGCATTTCTCGAGGTTCATTCAGCCAATCGAGCATGAGTGTTTCATTTTTTCCAAACATGCTCGCATCTTTGGCCCACAGGCGAAAAACAATATGCTCTCGTCTACTCCAAAGAATTTTATCTTCCAAAAGCTGACTACAAGGATTGGGTAGAAAATATTTTAGACTTTTTTTTTATGATCTTCTTGCACAACGTGGCGAAGCTTTTTATCCACAGCGAGCAATAATTTATCAAATGAATCGGCAAATATTTTTACACCATCGATCAATAGCTCATCGCAACACACCTTAAAATCGATGTTAAATTTACTAAGCTCATTCATGATCTGTTTAGCTTGCATAACATCGTTTTCAATAGTCAGTCTTGCTTTACCATGATCACGAAACGCTTTTAAAGTTTCAGGAGGAAGCGTGTTAACAGTATTTTTTCCGATTAAATTATCCACGTAGAGAACATCACTGTAATTTGGATTTTTAGTACCAGTACTTGCCCAAAGAAGTTTTTGCGGCTGACCGCCCTGGCGGATAATGCTTTTGGCTTGTTCGGTGGCATAAATTTCTTTGTAAGCACTGTAGGCCATTTTTGCATTTGCGATAGCTACTAATCCTTGCAAAGCCAATGCTTGATCTTTATTGCCCTCATTATCTTGAGCAAATTTTTCCAAAAGTTTATCAATTTTGACGTCGATACGGCTTACAAAAAAACTTGCAACGCTATTCACAGAATTAATGGGCAATCCTTTAATCGCACGATCACCAAGACCATCTAAATAAGCTTTTGCAGCATCACGATATGCATCTACACTAAAAAGAAGCGTAACGTTAACATTGATGCCATTGCTGATGAGATCGCGAATAGCATTCATACATTTTTTGGTACCGGGGATCTTGATCATGAGATTTGCTCGATCTACCTGATGCCACAGACGCTTTGCTTCTTCGATAGTTCCATCCCCATCAAATGCTAGATGAGGAGAAACTTCTAGGCTTACAAAACCATCATGCCCTTTGCTTGCTTCATAAACAGGGCGCAAAATATCTGCAGCTGCCTGTATATCCGCAATGGCAATATTTTCATAAACAGCCTTGGCGTCATGTGGATCTTTTTTGCTAAGCAAATTTATTGCTTCGTCATAATCAGAAGTTTGAGCAATAGCTTTTTCAAAAATACTGGGATTAGAAGTCAGGCCTTTAAGGTGATCTTCTTTTATAAGACGATGGAGTTCACCGCTTTTAATTAATTCTTTGGATATAAAATCAAGCCAAATAGACTGTTCTAATTTTTCCAATTCCACATATGGATTATTGCTCATAATTTTCCTCTTTATTAATCGACATTCTCAAGTGCTTTTACTTTGTTTAGTCTCCTCAAGAAGCGCTCTTCGCTAATAAACTTCGCTTTAAGAAAGCCGTGTACCAGTTCATATGCTAAACATTCTCCTACGATGCGTGCACCTAAAACCAAAGCATTCATATCATCATGTTCAACGCCTTGATGCGCAGAATAGGAATCGTGGCATACAGCAGCTCTTACGCCTTTTACTTTATTAGCAGCAATCGACGCCCCCACCCCGCTGCCACACAAAATAATTCCTCTCTCAACTTTATTTTCACTAATGGCTTTGGCAACCTGATAAGCATAGTCTGGATAATCAACCGGCTCCTCACTATGAGTGCCATAATCAAAAACACTATAGCCATTTTTCAGCAAATCTTTCTTAATACTCTCTTTGAGTTTAAAACCAGCATGATCAGATGCAATCGCTATTTTCATATGCGTTCCTTTAACTCAACAATGAAGATTTTGCTTGATAGAGTTCGGTGTCATAATATTTTTTTGTATCGACCACATGAAGCTCTTTCACTGCTTCGCTCAATGATTTTAGTGTTATTCTACCTTCGCTTAAAGACGCCATTGTGCCAAACTTACCGGCTACTAAAGCCTCACAAGCGACAATGCCAAAATGATGTCCCATACGGCGATCAAAGGCTGAAGGCGAGCCACCTCGCTGTAAATGTCCAAGTATTAATGGACGACAATCAATATGAGCATGATTCTCAATGTATTCCGATAAATGAAAACCTGCACCTCCCAGACGAATATGTCCAAAAGAATCTGTTGTTTTTGATGTTACAGAAATATCTGAACCTGCCGGTCGAGCTCCTTCAGCGATCACAATCATACTGTAAGGATGTGTATTATTTTTTCGGGCAATAATTAATTTCACCACCTGATCTAGATCAAACGGATATTCCGGTATCAAAATCATATCGGCACCCGCACTAATACCGCTTTTAAGAGCCAAGTGACCGGCATGACGCCCCATTACTTCCACAACAAAACTGCGTTCGTGAGATTGAGCAGTACTTCGTAATCTATCAATGCTCTCTGTCACAACTGTAACAGCGCTTTCAAATCCTAAACAATAATCAGTCGCCGATAAGTCACCATCGATTGTCTTGGGAATACCAACAACAGGCACCTTAAAATCACAATATAATCTGTGAGCTACTCCCAAAGTATCTTCACCACCAATAGCAACAAGTGCATCGATATTTAAATCGTGCATGCGCTTTATGACAGCATTTGGGCCATCTTTCATTTTAAATGGATTGGTGCGCGAGCTTTGAAGAATGGTTCCGCCTTCACGATCGATGTGGTGCACACTTTTTGCATCTAAGTGCAAAGGATTCAAATCATCGATCAACCCTTGCCAACCACTTCTAATGCCAATAACTTTTAGGCCCATACTCAATGCTTTTTGAGTAACAGATTTTATAGCTGGGTTGAGTCCTGGGCAGTCTCCTCCACCGGTAAGCACAGCAATTGTTTTTAGCATAGATGATCCTCAAACTTGGATACATAACAGATTGATTATGAACCAGCGAGTATAGAAATAAAGTGAGGAGTAAAGATCTTCGCGTTCGCGGGATATCTCACGGTGGGAATCATAAAAATAATGACAAATTATTTTGTTACCAGAAATTTTACGAATGCTTCGCTCAATGGTGCCAGCAATTCAATGGCATGAGCATTTTTTGTAACACTTTCCACCTGCATTCTTTGTCTGCTTAATTGATGATCATCCACAGCAGTTCCAAGCAAATAAATGTCATCGCATTTTTTCTCTGAGAGACATATTTGTTGAGCTACGTTTTCCCAGCTTTTTGAGAATCTTCTTTGTGCCGGCACCAAGGTTCTAACATAAGAAAGTTCTATTGCTTTGCCCTTGAGAAAAGGTGCATGTGTGCGTAAAAACTCGACTGCATCTCTTTTATATCCAAGAGCCGTTATCAAAAAATCTAAATTTCTCGTGTAGTCAGGCTCTACTCTTATACTCTGATCATAGGGCATTATTTCCGTTATTTTTTTCGCTATGGTTTCGAATGAAAAAAATCGATGGTTACTTGTGTAACTTTGATAAATACTCTTAAAGCTTTCGTAATTTTAACGAGGCTTTGTCCCATTAGCTGGTTTCTTAAATTCGTCAAAAGTCGACAATTTTTGACCGAACCACACTATACGCTTAGGAGCAACAAAGCTTGATCGCCCTTCAACAAGATAAGCTTCTTTTGGGGCAAATCCACTTAAAAATTCGACTGCGATTTTACCGCTATCTCCAGCACCAACAACACCGATTTTTTTAGCGGCTAAAAATTCAAAGATCGAATGTCCTTGTTTTAAAAGTAGCTCATTACTATTAAAAAGCTCGTCATAGTTGAGCACTTTCGCTAAAGGAGAATCATAGCTTACAAATTTTTTTGCTTCTTCTCTCTGCTCTTTCATCCAATTTGTTGCCGTGGTATTGGGAAAAACTGCTTGACCAAGTCCCGTAGTTAAAACAATTTTTTTGACCAATAGAGCTTGAGAAGCGAGCCTTCCTTTGAGAGATACCAAGTAATTGTCATTAAGTTTTTCAATTTTTTCTATGCTTGTATTAAAAGCCACAAGAGCATTGGAATTAAAAAGATTAAAAATTATTTGATTCCAAAGTTGCCGCGCCTTAGGAAATCTTTTTTGTCCCACATCTTCAATATTGGCATATTCAGGAATCGAAACAGGTGACAATGGAAAGAGGTTGGCATCATAGGGAATACTCGGAGAGTTGAGCCTATATCCATAGTTATGAAAATGCTCTGCAGGGTGATCAGCTTGATCGATGAGAAGAACCTTTGTATTTGGAAAATTAATTCCTAAAACGTGGGAAAGTATTGCCCCATGTACACCTGCTCCAATAATCAAGACATCAAAATCAACTTCATCAGAGTGAGTGCGTTGCTCACTCTGTGCGCTATCCACAGAGTTTCGCAATACATTTTCAAAAAAATCTGCTGCTCTATCAGCACATTTTTCTCCCTTTATGCTGTTTTTTTTGGCCACGAGCTTGTGAATATCGGAAAAATTTTGCTCACCCGCTCCTTGAGTAAATTGGTAGATACCAGCGTTGCATTCATTCAGTACTTCTCTAGGGGTACTAAAAGCTCGGGGTGCAAATACTATTTTATGAGCTGGTGTTAAAGAAAACCTAGCCTGTTCTTCCTTTGAACAAGAACTTAGCCCAACAAACAAAATAAAAAAAAAATATTTTTTAAGCATAATTAATTATCTGTAGATTTTTTTATAAAATCAAATTTTTAAAATATATTACAAATTTATAAAGCGCTAAGATTTTCAAACTTAACGCCCAAGCGGATAGATAATTAACTTAGAAAAATTCTTCAAGACTAGATTTTATCAATTTCATCTTTAAGTTTTTTGGTGGCCTCTTCTAGTGCCTGCTCTTTTTCTACTGTGGAAATAACTGGAAAACTTAAACCGACCTTTTTAAACTCACCCGCCATTGAATTAATTCCTTTTTCAATTTTTTTTACGAGTTCTCCAGCAATTAAACCAGTCTTGCACTTAATTCTTCTGCTTTGCTCTGATTACCTTGCAAAAAATTGGCAAAAAAATAACTGGTTCAAAAATTTTCATGTTTGCTCCTGAATGAAAAAACCTCAATCATTATAAGTTTGAGACATAAATAAACAAGCCGCCATATATAGTTCTTGCAACTAATTTTCATCACTTGATTTAGCTTTGTCCCAAAATTATATGCATAATTAAAAAGTCGAATTGACTTAGGATAACAATTATGTTTTTTCGCTTGAGTGTTTTCTTCTTGCTACTGCTCAGTATTACTTTTTTTTACTATGCAAAAAAAAATCAACACTCTTTGCCTGTATCTCTGGGAGAAAAAGTATTTTATTCTCACGATAAAAATAACAGTATCGTCCACAATCAATATTTAATACTTATGGAACTTGGCGCTCAGAAAAAACTTCCCGCAGTCTTAAAACAATTCAATTTAAAAGTCATAGAACCTTTAGGAGAATGGGTACTCCTAAGCTCTAGCGATGCTGCCGCAGAGCAACAAATTATTTCACTCAATTCTGTGCAGGCTTCGGAGAACAAAAAAATTGCTCTAAAGATCGAGCAGCATCCTTTGGTTCACTCAGTCTCTCTCAACTATATTCAATCAGATGATGCTGTGTTTTTTTCATGTACCCCTGAACCTGAAGATTTTCAGAGCCATGATGACAGCTTCATCATCCCAAAAGATCCTTTATACTTCAGACAGTGGCACCTATCGAAAGATGAGGGAGTAAATATTCCTCAAGCTTGGGCTATTTCCACTGGTAGCCCGCATGTAACAATTGGCATTGTCGATAGAAATTTTTCTTTCACAGATCCTGACCTTAATCCTGATTTTTGCCCTTCGCGTAACTTCTATTACCAAGACATCTCTGCTTTTTTCCCATCAAAAAAATTGAAAAAAAAGAATGAAGAGCAACAACATGGATTAGACGTGCTCAGTGTACTTGCCCCATGCACCAATAATGATTTTGGACTTTCAGGGATAGATTGGCAGGCACAGATTTTTTTAGTGGATAGCAAAAATAACCGCTCCCTTTCTGCACGTTTGCTGGGCATAATGTGGGCTGCTGGAATTGATCTATGTTCATCAAGCATCATCGATTGTCCACAAGAAAGTTCTATTGCAAAAAATATTTACCCTGCCGATGTAATCAATGCCTCATTTGGTTTCACAGGTCCTTACTTAAAAGACCCGCCATACGGCCCTGTTTTGGATATCATCGGAACTATAAACAAAGAAAAAAGGATACTTGTAGCAAGCGTTGGAAACGAGCAAGGTTTTGCCGACATGCGTTTGCCTGGAGCAGCTGGTGGCGTAATCTCGGTTGGCTCATCTAATGAAAATCGACGAGCCTCATCATTCAATAATTTTGGTACCACCGTCGATGTACTTGCACCGGGCGAAAATATTTTTGGAATGCATGATGAACAAGCATTTTCCTATAATGGTACCTCTTTTGCAGCTCCCATTGTAAGCGGCATTGTATCTCTCATGCTGTCGGTGAATCCTGAACTATCCTGGAAACATGTAGAATACATTCTCAAAACTACCGCCTCACCTTTGAGTTGTGATGATTACTGTCAAAGTGATCAAAAAAAATCGCACGCGAAATGCATGAATCTATGTTGCCAAAACGATCATTTAGTATGTGGAGCAGGAATTGTTGATGCTAAAAAAGCTGTCGCCATGGCACAAAAAGGGATTCCTAAGACGGCACTGATTGATTTTGATGATTACTATCTTCCACTTTCATTCATGGATGATTTAAAAATGAAGGTATTGGTTAAAAATTGGGGAGGTGTACCAGCACTAGTCCGCATGAAAAAAACTGATCCACATTTAAAAATCTATCCCAAGCAATTTTCTTTGCCGCCCTACAAAGATGGGATACCTGGTTCAAAAGAAATCACAGTCCACTATGACAACAAAAGCCAAAAATCCCTTGTGGTAAATTTAATATTGGAAGCTGCATCGAAAAATAATCCTGGGCAATATAAGGATCAGATTGAGGCCATTGTTGAAATTGTTCCTGATGAACAGCAATAAATCAATAAATTATTTAGGCACTTAAACCATCATAAAAGCTACATAAAAAACACTAAAACATAAGTAAGGGGGTTTTCGAACTCAACGGATGCTATAGTAATAATCAAATAATTAAAAATCAAAATTTATTTAGAAATTTGGAGAAAATAAATGATATTAAAAGCAATTACAGCTATTTTATTTTGCTATGGAGTACATGGATCGCACATCAATAACACTAAAAAAATACCAAAGGAATTCATTACAATCACACACAAATTTACCGAAGACAGAAATGATAAAAACATCAAAGATCTATCTCTACATTACATCAACACCAATCAATTCTACACATATAAACACGATAAAAATAAAATAATTAATGATTTACTGAATTCATTATGCATAGAATCTAACCGATGGAATCAATCTATCAGCAACCTCAATTACCAGATAAGCAACAATGAAAACATCATTATAAACAAACTTAATACAAGACGAAGAATAAAAGAAAAAGGTCTTCTTGTTTCGCTGAAATTATGGAAAATACAAACAACAAAAAATAGCATTACATCAAATTATTTAATGATAGAAGAGCCAAACAAAACACAAAACATAAAAATTATACTCCCAAAAAAAACAATAGGTCCATTTTATTTAAGTGATGAACCATTAGAATTAGAACCCAACAGTAATGCTTACAACTTAGCAATCATGGATGAAAAATTCAGCAATGATGAAGTATCTAATTTTATAACTGAGCTTCTCCGTGAAAATAATGATGATGTCACTGTTGAACCACTGGATCATGAGCAAATAGAATCATTTTGCAAGGACCTTGAAAAAAGAGCTTGATGGATTGGGTAGCATTGCCGTTTTGTAAAAGCAAAAAAATCGAGCAGAGACATTCATTATCTTCTCAACGAATGAAGAATTTTAATGCCTCTGCTATTTGGTGATGTAAACAAAAAGTTGGAAGGCTTCTTAATAAATTTTTGAACGATTCCGCAGCACACGCGAGGACTTAGTGAAAAAAATTTATTAAGAAGCCTTTCAACTTTTTCTGGACACAACCTTAACAATTTTAGAATCGCTGAACAACTTAGCTCTTCTACGGGCGCTCAAATTGTCTTTGTACCATCGCTAAAAACATAGTCTTTAACGACTTTTCCTCCTATCAAATGCTCTTCAATAATTCGTTCTATCACCGCTTTACTGACCGAGTGGTACCATACTTTATCAGGATAAATCACAGCGATAGGGCCTTTGGTGCAAAGCTGCAAACAATTAACTTTGCTGCGAAATACACTGCCCTGTTTAGTTAAGCCGAGCTCATTCAGGCGTTTTTTTAAATAATTCCATACTTCAATAGAATCTTCTTTTGAACAGCATTTTGGTTTTGTTTGATCGGCACATAAAAATATATGACGCTGAATTTGATCGATACACAATTTTTTAGCTTTTTCTTTAAGCAAATTCGCGTTCATATACTTAAACCTTTATGGCAAGAAATTTTTTATATTTTTAAGTTTGTCAGGCAGATTCTTCCATCACCAAATTAAGCCCATGCAAACTCAAAGCTTTTTGCTCATGTACAAGGCTCCCTAAAAATTGCTACTCGGGCAAGATTTCTAGGAAATTGGGACCAAGAAACAAGGATTCTGATGCGAGGATCCAATGGCTAGCCTGGTTTTATAGGCCTAAATCGGCTATTTAGTCTAAAATAGGCGTAGTTTCACCCTAGAACCGGAACCGCTTGAAGCATAAAAGCATTTTGGTTCCAAACTTACTTGATGAAAAGATCTTCTTCGGATGTGTTACCAACTTGCTCAAGATCATATTCAATCGTACAAGATGCTGGCTCTTTAATATCTAGTGGCGCGGTTCCCATTTTAATGATTTAAGAATATCCAAAATCTTTGGATCTTGTATGAATGAAATCCTCTGCATGCGTGATTTACAACGGGGACATTCAAGCACGTCAATTTCAAGTACACGCGCCATCAGCTTAGCAAAATCAGGACGCCCTATTTTTTGCCTAATGCTTTTGTGGCCAAATTTGTCTTTCTCAGCGACTATTTGCTTACGCAGTTTAGAATTTGGCCCAAAAAAGCCATGATAACTTATCTGATTTTTCTTTGGTGGGGGTATTAAGGCAATAAGCCGCTCTATTAAATTTTTAGGTGTTAATCAAATTTTTTCAGTCCCATCTCGCCATTTAGACTTAAGTGTTAAAATTACCAGAACTTAAGCCAAAAGCACTCAAATATCTGACCGATGCTGCATAGCACTTGGCTAACAGAGGCTGTTTCTCCAACAACTCATCGTGCTCCCCTTAACTAATTCGCTTTTCCAAACAGCAATGAATGCGGAGCGGATAAGCCGCCCACGCGAAAATGTTCCTCAAAAATAAACCTAAAGAACGCAACGAAAATTCACAAAAAATAAAAAATCAATCAATTTCCCCAATGAACTCATCCAAAAAATATCGATTATTTCTAAATTTTTTGATGAGGTTTAGCTCTTATGCTCTCTTTTTTTTCTTAGTATTTTTAAATTTTTCTTCACTGACGTTGGCTGCTCCATCAGCATTCGTAAGTAAATGTGGAGCCTTAGCAATTCAAAACAATACAACGTCTACATTGCTCAGAGATCATGAAAACTGTAAAACTGTTTGGGTTTCGCCGCCCACTTTTGGTTTGGTAAATATTTCTGGCTATATGGCCAATGGCAACCTAGGGCTTTGTCAAGAAGTTAAAGACGTTCAAAAGCTCTCCCATAGTCTCACCGAGCGCATGAATAGTATTTCACAAGAAATCATGGATCTCAGCGTCTCTTATAAAGAACGACAAGAAGAAGTCATTGAGGCCAAAAAAAATGTTTTTAATTTAGAAAATTTGCCTGAGATTCGCGAGATTATTGATGTGGAAGAAAAGCTCCCCATTATGGAAAAGACCATCGAGCGTCTTTATTCGCAGCTTGCAACATGCGCTGCCGAGTGCTCGTCATTAAAAGAAGAATTGCGACTCAAGAAAGAAGAGAAACAAGAACTTAAAGACCGATTATCGACTCTAAAAGATCACTACTTTGAGCTCGCTCTAGATCACCGCTTCGCCAAAAGCGAACTCGAATCCGCTGAATATGCTCTTCATAATATTTATGCCGATATCGACTCTCGCAACAATAAACTTACAGCCCTGAAGACAACGCTCCAGCAATGGTTGCTTTTTTATTCTAAATTAGAAGGTGGAACTGCTCACCTTAACTACGATACCCGATGGACACAAAAAATCGCCACTGCTTCGAGTGAGGGTGGTTTTTTTTCTAGAGAATCTTACAACAACGTGATTGAAGACATGGATGACAACGATCAATTCAGCATTGCGTGGAACGATGAAGATGAGATGTATTCCCGAGAAGAAAAGGACGAAATAGCTAAAACTCTTAAAGGTGAGCTTATCGGACGCGTCCTTTCGAGTATGGCAACACCGATTTTTTCATGAGACCACCATGTTGAGGCTATTATCCCAACGAGAACAGCAAATGGAGCAATGGTTGTTGCTGAAGGTATTAATCAAACCTGCGGATTTTTTAATATCTATTGCCAGGGTGCAGTTTGGTTCATTCGAGGATTGGATGCCATTTTTGGCAGCGATTCAGCGCAATCTAAATTTCGACAAAAATATAACCGTAGCGTCGAAGAAAGATGGAGCAGAACTGAAGCCAAATGGCGTTCTGCTGCTACTGGATTTATGAACGAATAGCGAGGATATTCACATGAAATTAAGCGCGATTATTATTGCATTTTTCATCGTAACCAGTGGAAATACCCAGGATTTCAGCTTCAACGATCAGCCCTATGCACTCATAAAGATGGGCAAAAAATATATCATTTATCAGCGATCTTACGTTGTATCAGCACGGGATTTAAGCACACTGGCTAAAATTGATTGCACTAAACTTGAAAGCAATATCGCCCATAAAAAGGGTCTATACAACGTTTGTCTCGACGATCCTGATTCTCCATACTGCCATCTCCTGAAGCAGGATATTTTATTCATGAGCAAGGAAGAGAATTTTCAGTCTCCTCCCAGTTCCTTTAGAACGCCACGAAAATGGTCTATGAAAAGACTGGTACCCAAGGAAAACAAGGCTGCACTTATCCAATTTGCGGCCGGACATTTTCAGGTCCCCGAAAAAGATATTTTACTCAAAGAAACTCAAAGAAATAGTTCTGCTGCAGCTCTCATCGTAGAACTTAAGGATGAATCGCTGCTCAAGACCGTCACTCAAATTGTTCCCTTGGGATCAGGATTTCTTGAAAATCCTATTCTTGCTGGCTCAGATATTGTTGCTAATAACCGTTTTTTTGCCTGCGATTTGGAACATCGCCGCATGACGGTAGGATCAAATTTTTCCGCAAGCATTTTTCATGAAGAGACCTATGCTCCAGAACTCATCGATAAGGCTTGGAATATTTATGAAAAAACAGCTTCGTTGATACAATCGGATGATTATAAAAGTTCAGCCAACTACATGAAAGCGGCCCTCATCGGCGCAGAAATTTCCTTGGGTCTCGTTAAGGAAAACATAAAAAATCACGACACGATAAATCTAAAATCAATTTTAACTCATTGGTTTTCTGAATTCTCAGGCTCCTTGGAATTGAAAATGTTTTCTTCTAAAGCACACTTTAAAGAAGCCTTCTACTCTGACCAATTTTATGAAAATAGCGTTAAAATTTCATGGAGAATACAATGAAAAATCCGATAGTCATCGGTACGTTATTAGTGCTCATTGCCTCATGTTCGCATCACAAAGAACATGTACCTATTGAGGCCTCACTACAAAAAATAAACACATCAGAAATTTCAATAAAAGGGCAGTCTGAAAAACAAATACACAGCTGTCTGGATAATGAAGCCCATTTTATCGCCCAGCAACCCAACACTCTCAAAGATTTCGCCACTACGCTTGGCTATGCTATCGTGAAATGTCAAGCAACGCGCACACAGCTCAAGGAATATGTTGACCAGGTCCTAAAAAAACATGGAGATTTTCACTAATGTTTAAAGCACTGCTCATCTCGCTCATAGGCTTGATCTTCATTGTAGCGATATTGGTAAGTAATCATAAGGTCGCTCCTGACGAAAGCGCATTCCAAGAAGGCATTGTGCCAGCACCCCACTCCCGCGCTCGCACGCTGGACACAGACAATAGCACAGAACCGGAATCATTCTTAGAGCCCGTAAATGATAAGCATCCTGAGTTGAGCTTAGAGGAGCTGGAGCAAAAAATTGAACGCATCGACAAAAAGATTATTGATAGAAATTACATTGAGTTAGCTAATCGAGGAGCTCTATCGACTGCCGAAATGGAGCACCTCAAAACTCTGCTTAGCACCCGTGATAAGTTCTTTGAAATCAAAGTAGCGCTCCTCCTCAGCGACGCTTAGGAGGAACCCCTGTCTGTTTTTCAGCCACCCAACTTTGGATTTTGTCATGAAACAAATTTTTTGTTGCACTACCCTGGTATTTCGGTGCCTTTTCTTATCTGCACAAAATGCTGCAGCAGCAAGCATACCCAGCCATTTTCAGCCTTATGCCCCCGATGCTGTAGATAGCTTAAAAACGCTGAAAACTATTGGCCGAAGCAAGCAATACGAAATCCTGCGAACTTATTCAGATTTACGATCAAGACGATATTTCCATATCATGCCTACGGGTCCCATTAGCGCTGAAAATATTTTTCACTCACAAGATCCCGTGATCTCGTGGAAAGGTGATGGGTCAAGAATCACCTGCGACACGGTCATTTATGCCGATAATTCTGCTCAATATTTTTATAAAAAATTTAAGCAGTTACGACAAAGAGCCTTAGAACTACTGGATTTAGAAAAATCACTTAATAAATCAAGCGTCGAGAATGACTGTGAATATAACGCTATTATTGATGAAATAAACCAAATACTTCATCTTGTGGAAGCGGCCTATCCTCCATCTTTTTTCCAAATTGATCGGCAAGCTCGCTACCTATTTACTCCAAGCGAGGTTTTGGCCCAAAAATTATTGGATCCTATTGCACAACCTTTTGGTTTCATGACGGTTTCTCACATTAAATTTGGCTCAGATGATTGGATACCCGTTCACTCTGGCCTCAAGGGTATTGCCAATTTCATTGATGAACCGAATGCTGAGGATGACAAAAAAATTTACGTGAGCAGGGATTTAAATCCAATGGAAGCTTGCCTGCAAAATCTGGAACTTTCAGTAATTGGAACCATACAAATTCGTCGTACTGTGAGCCGGATAATTTTAGAGCCCTTGCCACCATGGCTTCGTCCTAGATAGTTAGTTCCATAGACGTATTCCTGGAATATAAAACACCTAATTTCTCAGCTCATAAGCAGGACAAAGGCCAATTTTCCTTTTTGCCCATGTACAAGCACCCTAAAAATGCTACTGCACATAAAAATATATGACGCTGAATTTGATCGATACACAATTTTCTAACTTTTTCTTCAAGCAAATCCGCGCTCATATACTTAAAACCTTTATGGCAAGAAATTTTTTATATTTTTAAGTTTGTCAGGCAGATATTCTTCCATCACAAAATTAAGCCCATGCAAACTCAAAGCTTGCTGTTCCGCTCTCACCTGCATTTTGAGCAATTTTTTCAAAGCTTTTTGCCACGCGGGATAAGCTTGAAAAAAGGGATCATTTTTTAATGCATCATGAGCCCGTTTTTTATCTTGCTCTTCAAGAGGATGTGTTGCCTTTTCTAATCCATAGTGCTCGATATCATCAGGCGTAAGCCCCAAATATTTTGCATGCGGCACACAAAAAAAGCGATTGATGTGAGCTGCATTTCCCGAGCCCACTTTCAAAGTACGATAGATATTTCCAATTCCATAAGGATCACAGTCGGTAAAAGCATAAACAGGCAGCTTAGCGCTTTCAGAAAGTCTGCGTACAAATCTTCTGCATGCTCGTGTAGGAACCCCACCCATGCTTACCAAAATACAATTTGCTCTGCGCCAATAATTGTGGCTTTGCAAACGTTGAAACATACCTTGAGTTTCAATACACAAAATAAATTTTGCGTTGGTTTTAAATTCAAGATGCTCAACCCAAGAAGGAACAGCATAGGCACCCGAACCAAATTTTGTGCAATCGATTTCTATTTTCTCACCGCTTTCAAGATTATAATCGATAACTTTCAACTCACCAGCTACAGCACCACCATGCTGGTCAGGCACAAAGCGCAATTGTTCGCGCGATACACCCTCGATTGCAAACATAGCCTCAATATCATCCATGACAGTATCGGATTCGGGCTGATCCAAAAAACGTGCTTCTCCCCAATTTTTTGATTGATAGTAAGCATCTCGTTTGGTAGCAAAGTCATCTGCCTGCACCAAATCTCTACTCAAACACATCATCTTAAGTGTTTGAGCAAAAGTTTTAACAGTATTTACGCTCAAGGTTCTTTTTTTGATGCTCTTTCCAATTTCAAAAAAGCCTTTAGTTTTATTGTAAGTAACATTTGCCAAAGATCGTACAGGCAATTTCATTTCTGGCGCTTTACGCTTAGTTATAGCCTCATGAATTTTTAATGCCGCCTGCTGAATCACTGCCAAAGTATTAGCATCATCTTTACTGCTCAATCGTTTCTTCGCCATTTATTTTCCTATATGATGTTTGGCCATTTTCACCGCTTTATGAGCTCGACCCTTTTCTAATATAAATTCTAAGTCTTCCGATAGTTGCTGTGGTTTAGCAATTTTATTGCCCAATATTTCACTCAAGGCTTCTTGAATGGGACCAAGATATTTTTCGATGTATGAACGTTTCTTTGCTTCATCTGAGTGACGTTTTCGCTTATTTAAAAAACGCTGCAAACGACGCCCGGCTTCCATCAAAGCCAAGCGCAATTCTTTTATTATCTCTGGGTAATGGGCTACTGCTTCTTTTGATTCAGATGTGTAAGGCACCCACACAGAACTCATGGAAATCATGATGACTAAGGGCCCCACAGGCAAAGCTCCGCGAGATTGCTGAAGCCCATAAGACTTCCAAGGCACAGACATTACAGCTTTAGTCATAGCGCAGGCGGCCGCTTGATATTGCAATGGAACTCGATTTGCGTAGCGATAAACCTGTACCAATTCATCTGCGGGCAAAGAGCGACCATAAAAAAGCCCTACCTCAATCTGAAATGGATTTCCACGATAAACACTAGGAGGACGAGTGACCGCCGTCACAAAAAAACCCTGTTCTTCATCGAGCACTGCTTGCTCTTTTGTATCGGTAAACTGCTCTATCTTTTCTTCCACTTTATCCGCAGTAGAAGTTTGAGAAGCTTCTGCTTGAGCTTCAAAATTAAATTCTGCCTGTTTGCTTGCTTTGGATGCTTTCTTTACCGCAGGCTTGGGAGCAGCAAGCACCTGGGCATTTAATTCTTTCAAATCTGATTCTTTCTCCAAAGCCCGCCTACGATTTGACTCAACAAAAAGCCAATACAAAGCCTTGGTAATCGCTTCCTCATTAAGCGGAGAAAGACAATTGGTTGGAGGACCCGAAAGCTTCGTTTCTTGAATTGATTTAAAAATTGCTTCTGCCTCAGTACGCCCTGCTTTATCCGATCGCATTCGAGGACTAAGCTTGGCTCTTTCACAAATTTCTTTGGCTATCTCATCACTTACACGACAAAATTCTGTGCTTAAAAATTTTGTTAAAGTTTGATTCTTCGCATCATGCAGAAATTGCATCAGCGTGCCAAGTTCAATTCCTAAAGGATGAGGCTTGATCTCTTTTGGGTCGACTGGTGGCTTAGCAATAATGCGCGGAAAGACATACTCATGTCCTTTTGGATCAATGAAGGAAAGTTGCGCATGTGGATTTGAAAGAGCACTCTGCCGAATGTAGGATAGAACTCCATGCCTGGTTTCCTTGTAGGCTCCTTCAAGCTCAACACTAATTTTTGTGCCCGAAATTTTGTCCAACCAGTGTTTATCGGTAATTTGCGTATCACTGACAATTTTTGGCGCATTTTTTTTGGTATCTATCTGCAGAAGCAATCGATGAATCTGTTTTGATTTTCCCACTTTGGATATTACTTCAGCTGATTTTCCAGTGGTCATTTGGCCATACATGACGGCAGCCGAAATACCTATGCCTTGCTGCCCTCTGCTTTGCTTAAGACGGTGGAACTTTGACCCATACAGCAACTTAGCAAAGATATTTGGCAAATGAGACTTAATAATACCTGGTCCATTATCTTCGATCGATACCTTATACCTGCCTTCCTTCACTTCTTGGATTTCTACACGAATGTCAGGTAAAATTCGAGCTTCTTCACATGCATCCAGAGCGTTATCAACAGCCTCCCGGACTGTCGTTAATAACGACTTGGTTGGATTATCAAATCCTAATAAATGCCTATTTTTGGCAAAAAATTCTGAAATGGAAATTTCACGAATTTTTTTGGCCATAGTTCCGGCATCTTCAACCCCAACTTTATTTGTGGCCATTTAATTAACTCCAAATTTTTCTATTGCGCCCTTTGATCATACACGAGAGCCTATGAAAACCAAAGACCAGATATAATGCTTAAAACTATCTTTTGGCCTTCACATTTTTTACCAATATTCTTCATTGGGCTATAGTTAAATAGTCGTACACTTCTACTGAAAGCAAATAAAGCAAAGCAAAAAAAGCAAAAAGTAGATAGATCTGCCCCCTTCCAACTACTAATAAAAGTGTTTTTGTAAACTCTGATCGGTGACTCTAGTAACCAAGGACTGCAAAATGAGCGATGCACAGATATGCCCTAAAAAAAATATCACAAACAAAAAAAGCCAAATTATTGATACAGATGATGCAGCAGAAAAAGAAGCGCCAAATGATGCGGACAACCTCTTTCACCTTGCAGCAGAACAACTCAATCAAGCCTTTAAGTGCGTTTCAATTGATTCGGCACTAAAAACAATACTGCTACAGCCAAAAAATGAACTTATTATCCATTTCCCTGTAAAGCTGACCAATGGAAAAATTGCCCTATTCAAGGGATACCGAGTTCAACACAATAATATTTTAGGGCCCTTCAAAGGAGGATTTCGTTACCATCAAGACGTATATCTCGATGAATGCAAGGCCATGTCCACCTGGATGACATGGAAATGTGCCCTACAAAATTTGCCTTTTGGGGGTGGCAAAGGCGGAGTTAAATTTAACCCTAGTGAGCACAACATCGAGGATATCGAGCGTATCACTCGCAGATTCACTCATTCTTTGGGTTCAAATATAGGGCCGGACTGGGATATTCCTGCTCCAGATATGGGTACAAACTCCCAAATCATGGACTGGATGATGGATACCTACAGCAACATGGTCTCAGCTTGCGACAAACAAGCTGTCAAAGGTGTTGTAACGGGTAAATCTATTGTGTGTGGCGGTACTCCTGGTCGAGAAGAAGCTACCGGACGAGGCATTGTTCATTGCATTTGCCAATGGGCTAAGGAAAAAAATTTTGATCTTGCTGGTGCTACTCTAGCTGTTCAGGGTTTTGGTAATGTAGGCTCACATACCGCGATGATCCTATCACGAATGGGCGTCAGTCTTACTGCTGTAGGGGATCACACTGGTTATTTTATTCACCCAGAAGGATTTAATCCTTATAAATTAGCTGAATATTGCCGTGTTCATCGAAGCCTTAAAGGATACCCTGGGGGGCGCGCCATCTCTCGTGAAGAATTTTTTGCACTCAAGTGCGATATTTTTGTTCCAGCTGCTACCGAATTACAAATTCGTGAAAATGAAGCAAAAACTATGCAGTGCAGGGTTGTTGTAGAAGGAGCCAATGGACCCACCGATCTTGAGGGGGAAGCGATTCTTGAAAAACGTGGCATAGACTTGATACCTGATATCTTAGCTAATTCTGGTGGCGTGGTTGCAAGTTATTTTGAATGGCTCCAAAACAAACGCAGTGAAAGCTGGGACATTTCTGATGTGCGTTCTCGTCTCGAAGCACGGATGCTCCAAACCTATCAACTTGCTTCTGAAAAATCCCGACTCGGACGAATTAATATACGAATGGCTTGTTACGCTATTGCATTAGAGCGCCTCCAAGAAGTCTATAGCCGTCGTGGAATTTGGCCCTAAGCAAATTTTTCTCATGAAAAACCAGCACAATAAAAAAATGCTGGTTTTTTGATGCGATAGCTGCCGATTAAACACTATTGAACAATCTTAAAAACCCTATATTATATCAAATGAACTACATATTTTTTAAGGCTTTCTCATGACCACAAAACCTATACTAATTTGGCCCGACCCGCAATTAAAAAAGATATCAGAATCAGTCGATGACTTTGGTGAAGAACTTCAAAGTTTGATTCGTGATATTTCTGACACCATGGATGCCGAACCCATGGCAGGCCTTTCTGCACCGCAAATTGGTGTTTTAAAACGAGTTTTTGTGATCGATATTCCCCCTGAGCACAATGAAGGCAACGGCACAAATGGCAAAGAAGTTTTCGTCAATCCTGAAATAATACACAAAGAAGGCAGTTTTTCATGGGAAGAAGGCTGCATGTCAATTCCAGGCTTTAGAGGCAAAGTGAAGCGAGCTTACACTGTAGTAATGCGCTATCAAAACGAGAAAGGTGAGCATAAGGAGCGCGAGGCTTTCTATTATTTGGGTGGTTGTTTTCAACATGAACTTGATCATCTCAATGGCATTTTGTGGGTTGACTATCAAAGTCCCTTAAAAAGAGATTTCATCAGAAAAAAATTGCAAAAACTTAAAGAACTATCCTCTGAAGAATAACCTCTATCCAAGGCCTTGCTTGCATGCTTGGCAATCCTGGAATACTAAATTCAAAAATTAGCAATGGATTATTGGTGCAGTTCTTTATGTTGAAAGGCATGTTTGGTGCTTTTGCAGCATGCACCCTTTCTAGGAGAAAATAGATGCAAGCATTTTTTTAAGTCTTACAAGCTTGCTATCAAAAAACTCGCAGAAAGAATCAAGATTTTAGAAATTTATTTTTTTTAGAAAGGTAGCGATTATGCATAGACGTCTGGCTGTTTCTCTATTTCGATACACTGTCTCGTTAATTTTTGCCCTAGCGATTGGTCTTGGCTTTTTTGTTTGGTGGGCGGTGGGCGATCAGCTTCCCACATTTTCCAAACTGGATACCGTAGCCGATAACAATGCCGTTATACCTGCAGCCAAAAATACATTCAGCATCGCTTCTTACAATATCGGTCACGGTCAAGGGGTAAAAGAACAGGCTTGGGATCATCGTGATAAGGCCACCACTGAAAAACAGCTAAACATGATTGCCAACGCGATGAGCAAAATGGATGCCGATATCTTTTTACTGCAGGAAGTAGATCTGGATTCTAATAGAACCTATCGTATTGATCAGATTGAATTTATCAAAAAAAGAACAGGACATGCCTTCCATGCTTGCGCAACGGTGTGGGAGAAAAACTATGTACCTTTTCCTTTTTGGCCTCCTGCTCATCACATAGGATATGTACGCGCAGCCAATTGCGTACTCTCGCGCTTTCCTCTCAAAAACCATCAACGCATCATTTTTGACAAACCTGAATCTTATCCCTTCTGGTACAACTGGGGCTACATCGATCGCGGAATCGAGCGCGTCGATGTACAAATTGGAGATAAAACAATCGCCTTACTCAATGTTCACTTTGAAGCCTGGGAAACCCAAGCTCGCGAAAAACAAATTCAAGAAACCAAAAAATATATGGACAGCATACATACTCCGATCATCTTAGCTGGTGATTTCAACACAGTGCTTCCAGATGCTCCTAAAAAAGATGGTTTCTTAGACGATCCTGATGCTCACTTTGATAAAGACAGCACTTTTACCTGGTTTTTTAAACATGCACCAGAGATGTACGCGATCGCACCAAAGAGCAAAAATAATAATCCATTCGATCTTTATACCTTTCCAAGCAATATGCCCGATCGGCGACTTGATCATATCTACATCAGCAAGGCTAGCCTCTCTTTCTTGGAATTTAGAGTAGTAAAAGAAGCAGAACTGGCCTCAGACCATTTACCTGTGTATGCACGTATTAAATTTTCGAAGCTTTGATAGGAAATTTTTTGTACGTTTCAAACCAGAACCTTCTTAGATATTTTTCGAACGAGGCCGCGACCTACACGAGGTACTCGTGAGAAAAAATTATGCAGCACATATCCCAAGCTTCATAAAAGTGCAGGAACAATCGATAATATTTATGAAATTTTACTAAACCATAAAGAAGTGAGACAAAAAACAGTTGGTAAATAAGTCTTATAAGTAGTTTATCGACTATTCGATCACCATCAACAAAGCACCACTGCTAACCGTTGCTCCCTCAGATGAGCTAATTGATTTCACAAGCCCCTCTTTAGGTGATTGCAATTCATTTTCCATCTTCATTGCCTCAATCACCACTATTCCCTGGCCTTCTTTAACTTCATCACCTTCACTTACCAAGTAACGCAAAACTTTACCCGGCATTGGAGATTGAATTTGCGCCAAACCCGCGTGGGAGAACTGAGAGCTCTGCGCGTCTTTCATTTTTTTGCGTCGCTCTTCAAGCATTTCAAGCCGTACAATACGCCCTCTCACTCTAATGGTAAGGCGACCATCAAGAGGATCGCTTGATTGGTCCTGATCATCTACCTCCAGATCGTAACTTTTGTTATCAATCAATGCGGTCACGATTTCAGAGGGCATTGTCTGTGCATCTACGAGATAATTTTTTCCGTCGAGCTCAACGCTATAAATTCCATCATCCCGATCATGATCATCTACTACCACTCGGTGTTCTTGACTGTCTGCAACTCCGATAAAGGTCATTTTGGCCATTGAATTTACCTTCTAAAAAATTTTGTACGGGTTCGTGGTGCGCCATTTAGAAATGCTCGCTTCCGGATTATTTTTTTTACCTATACTAATTTGGGATGAAAGTTTTTTTTCTTTCTCGAAACTGAATATGGCGGCCCCTAGCAATGCTACTATTTTATGCTCGTTGTGATACCACGTTGGAGTTTCTTTAAAATATTTTGCAATAACACTGGTATCATAGCTTCCATCAATAAAAGGCTCAAATGCCAAAATTTGGCGCAGAAACATTGTATTGGTAGTGCATCCCTTGAGCGCAAATTCCATCAGCGCTCGATCCAGACGTCGTCTTGCAATATCTCTGTTTGGTCCCCATGCAACTAATTTGGCAATCATCGGATCGTAATCTGGTGTAATTTCTGAGCCTGCATAAATCCCTGAATCAGTGCGTGTATAAGGACCTCCTGGCACACGTAAATGATTTACGGGTCCCGGAGTAGGCACAAAATCCCTGGCAGGATCTTCAGCGCAAACACGTGCTTCCATTGCCCAACCATTAAAGTTCTTAATAAAATCATAACCGCTCAGTTCTTTTCCTTCGGCAATGTCAATTTGTTCAGCGACCAAATCAAGACCACTCACCATCTCGGTAATGGGGTGCTCCACTTGCAAGCGCGTATTCATTTCCATGAAATAGAAATTTTTTTGATCATCCACCAAAAACTCAATGGTCCCAGCACCTATGTAATCGACCGCCAGCGCAGCTTTTTTAGCGACCTCAGCCATTTTTTCGCGCATCTTTTGATCCACAAATGGGCTTGGGGATTCTTCGATCAATTTTTGATGTCTACGCTGAACAGAGCACTCTCGTTCAACAAAAGCCGCAACATTGCCATACATATCTGCAAGGATCTGCATCTCAATATGGCGAGGTTTGTTGAGAAATTTTTCGATATAAACTTCATCATTACCAAAAGAATTTCTCGCTTCACTTTGGGCCATACGAAACGCTGATATAAAATTTTCTTCTCGGTCAACCTTGCGCATACCCTTGCCGCCTCCACCATAGACGGCTTTAAGCATGACAGGAAAACCAATTTCAATAGCAATTTTTTTGGCCTCGGCTTCATCTTTGACAGGAGTTTCTAATCCAGGAACAACCGGCACTCCTGCTTTTATCATAACCTGACGCGCTCGAGTTTTAGTTCCCATGGCTTCCATCGAGGAACTTTTTGGACCGATCAAAATCAACCCAGCTTTTTTCACCGCTTCTGCAAATTGAGGATTCTCTGATAAAAATCCATAACCTGGATGAATAGCATCAGCTTTTGATTTTTTAGCGACATCAATTATTTTCTCGATATTGAGGTAGCTTTCTTTAGGGCTTGCACTGCCAATGTGATAAGCTTCACTGGCAAAACGCACGTGAAGAGCTGAACGATCAGGATCAGAATAAACAGCAACTGTCTCTAGCCCCAAATCGCGACACGTACGCATCACACGCACCGCGATTTCTCCTCGATTGGCTACCAAAACTTTTTTTATTTTGCGATTCTTCATCATGAAACCTTTTTAAAGAGGAATATTGCCGTGCTTTTTCGAAGGGATTCCATCACGTTTGTTACGCAATAAATTAAGAGCCTGGCAAAAACGTGGACGCATTTCCTCAGGCAAAATTACTTCATCAATATAGCCTAGTTCCGCTGCGCGGTATGGATTTTGGAACTGCTCACGATATTTTTCACTGAGCTCTTTGAAAGCGAGTTCCTTATCCTGGGCTGAATTAATTTCTTCACGCATCACGATATTAACAGCACCCTGAGCTCCCATTACAGCTATTTCAGCAGTTGGTAGCGCAAAATTCAAATCAGCTCGTAAATGTTTAGGGCCCATGACACAGTATGCACCACCGTAAGCTTTACGAAGGATCACAGTGATTTTTGGAACAGTTGCTTCAGCATAAGCGTAAAGAAGTTTAGCACCATGACGAATTACTCCACCAAATTCTTGAGCAGTACCAGGCAAAAAACCAGGAACATCGACAAAACTTATGATGGGAATATTAAAACAATCACAAAAACGAACAAAGCGTGCAGCTTTATCGGAAGCATCAATGTCAATAGCTCCAGCTAAGACCTGAGGTTGATTTGCCACAATACCAACCGATTGCCCTTGCATACGAGCAAAACCAACAACCATATTTTGCGCAAAATATTCTTGTACTTCAAAAAAGTGACGTTCATCAACGACACACTGAATAATTTCGCGCACATCATAGGGCTTATTAGGTTGCGAAGGAACAATAGTTTTTAATTTTTCATCACGCCTTTGTGGATCATCAATGCATGATTGACTTGGTGGATCTTCAGCATTATTGAGCGGCAAATAAGAAATCAGTTTTCGCACAGCATCTAAGGCATGAGAATCATTATCAAAAGCGAAATGGGCAACGCCACTCTTCGAGTTATGTGTTACAGCCCCACCGAGTTCCTCCATAGTCACCGATTCATGAGTTACAGTTTTAATGACGTCCGGGCCGGTAAGAAACATGTAGCTAGTATCTCTCACCATAAAAATAAAATCGGTAAGCGCAGGAGAATAAACCGCCCCTCCGGCAGAAGGCCCCATTATCACAGAAATTTGTGGGATTACGCCCGAAGCTAAAGTATTGCGACAAAATATCTCGGCATAACCAGCTAAGGATTGAACTCCTTCTTGAATCCGAGCACCGCCAGAGTCGGAGAGTCCAATCACCGGAACTCCGGCTTTCATGGCAAGATCCATGATCTTGCAAATTTTTTGCGCAACTACTTCTGAGAGCGAGCCTCCGAATACAGTGAAGTCTTGTGCATAGACAAAAACTTGGCGACCTTCGATCTGCCCAAAACCAGATACCAAACCATCACCCAAAATCTTTTTTTCATCCATACCAAAATTGCGGCATCGATGGACTCGGAATCGATCCATCTCAACAAAAGATCCGGGATCAACAAGTATCTCGATCCGCTCACGAGCTGTTAATTTCCCCAAAGAATGCTGCTTTTCAATACGCGAACTACCGCCCCCTAGACGAGCCTCTCGATTCTTTACTAATAAGTTCTCGCGCAATTCCCCAATGGGATCCTTGGTATTCTTCATTACCTAAGCCTTCGGTTTGAGCAAAGAGGCTTTTTCACTTCGCCGCTGTTCACCACCCTTTATTGATGCAGTTTTCTTTTTTCGTCAAGCTTATGGCAAGGTGATTGCGCCCAAGACAAGCGAGAACTGCTATTCCAATCGTATATCTAGGACAACAATTCTCTTCTCTAAAGATTTAATTTTTTGGATGAGCTCAAAAAATAATTTGTAATATTTGTTTTAGATAAACCCACCCTGAAAAAAACCATACCAAAGTGATAATTAGCCATATCGAAAATAAAATCGACCAATAGTTCATCACTATCTTTCCACCAATCAAAAATTTTTGTTTTTCTGAAAGATTAGAAAGATAGCGAAGTGAAGTAAGCAAAAACAGGATTACGATCATGAAGTATGAACTTATGAAAAATACTTCCATGTAGATTAATTGCTTGCTGTTAAACACCGAACTGAAATTTCTATGTAAAAGCAAAAGAGCAAACAAAAGAGCTAAATAAGCAGCTATCGTATGATTGAGTGGCTGAATCTCTCTATGAAAGAGCAATAGCACGATGAAAAGAGCAACCAAAATAATTAGAAGCGGCAAACCATAAAGCACCCAAGCGTTGGTCAAGCTACTTTTTTCATTAATGCTAAAATTGAGTGCCGGAATTTTGCTGTAAAGTTCGTTACTTTCACCCTCATGAAAACTCTTTTGGAAGGCAAATTTTGTATTGAATATCAAATTATTTTTTGAACTCTCTTTTGAAAGACCAAGAAACGGGGCTTCGTGTCTAGGAGGATATGCATCGAAGTCAGGCACAAAGACTACTAGACTCGAAATATTTCTAGGAGAAACTGTCAGAGAAATTTTCTTCAAATCAAAAGGGTAATATGTTGCTTCTTCATTGACCACGACCGCTGTATGAAAGTCGTATACCCACTTTACTCCCTTTCCTATTTTGAATTTTCCCACTGGAGTAATGTCTGTTTCGATTGCTTCTTGAAAATAAAAGTTGATTGGCTTATCGCTTTCATTTTCAAGCACTTGCCAGACAATACCGGTGATTTCGACTGTTTTGTTATCTTTTGTAAAATAATTTTCCACGCGTATTCCGAATGGAATTTTTTTAGCAGAAACTTTATCTCCCAAATAACTTGTGAGAATGAGATCAGTAGAGGCTGTGTCTATCAAACCTTTTTCATTTTCATTGGTATAAAATTCGAGCTTCGATAATTTAGACCATAAAATTATTTGAACACAAGCTAAAATCAGCACAGTACATATACGAACTATAAATAAACTGCGTGATTTCCACACGAAAATCATACCGATAAACTGAAGCAACAATAATAGAATCAGAGCACATAAATAGATATTTAAACCAAACCAAGTAAAAGAAGTTGTGTCTACTAAGTTAATATCCGGAAACGAAATATAAGCTAATCGCCAGTCAAGACCACTAACATAGGAGAGCCTCAAAAATAGACTGTCATTAAAATTCTTATCAGCTATGAGCACGTTTTTATCTTTAAAATCATATCGAGCAAGAAAACGTAAACTCCCCTCATCGGTTTTAAGTGCTAATTCATCGAGGCTCTTTTTTTCGCTCACAAATCTCTGATAAGGATGAAATAAAATCGAATTATCAGAGTCAAACACGATCAAATAGCCAAAATTAGAGACAGACAACTGCCCTATTGTAGCCCTAATTTCATCCATTTTCAGGCTTGTAATCACGTATCCAATTAATTCCTGAGCGCGATTATGTATCGGTTGGCAAGAAGAAATTATCTCTGTTTGATCGCTGTCTACATAAGGTCCATTCCAACGAACTTGATCCTTTGTGCACTGAGAGAGAAAATTTTTGTAAGCTTGCAACTGATTTTTAGGTAAATTTCTTGCGTCATAAGATTGTAGCTGGAGATTTTCAGCTCGTTTTATACTCGGCCACTCCAAGTTTTCATCTAGAAATGCAACATCTATACTGTGGAGATCTTCATAATTTTTCATTAATCGTGTCAGACGGCTGTTCACAAGCCGGCGAGCTAGTTTTCCTTGACCTATGTCCTCCGCCAAAGAGCTTCCTAAAAAGTTAACATATTTAATGAGTCCAGAACTGTACGATGACATTTTATCAATTATTGATTTAGATTCATTTTGCGCCTTGTCCACAAGGCTAGAGTTGTATTGTTGGTATTTGTGAAATGAATACACACTAAAAAAAGCACCATAGCTCAAAATGATAGCTACCAATAATAAGTAGAAATATCTCTCAGAATTAAACAAGCGCTGTAAAACCAAGTTTATGAAAGTATTTAAGAAATATAAAAATAAAATTAAAACTACCAACAAACTAAAGAGAAAATAATTTGTTTGCCATTTACTAAAAAAAGATCTCTCATGATGCTGAGAAAATAAGGCTGCTCTTAAAGGAACTACGGGCTGATAAAAAATCAGATTTCCTTCATCGAGTAAGCTGTAACCCGAAACACCCTTAAGGGCTTTTGTAGCAGGAAAATTTTGGGATTCATTAGTCTGTAGGGTTTTCACATCAAATTCATGAGAAAGCTGATTTTTTTTGATCAAGACCACACCCTGGTCACTTTCAAATAACAATGAAAATTTTTCTTTTGAATTATCATCGCCACCTGAGAATTGTGTGCTTAGATCGGGAGCTTCCAGACTTAAAACAACGATCTTAGATACTTTATCTGATATAAAAACAGGACACGCTATCTTAATCCATAAAGCTTTTGGGTTTGATTTAGGAATCTCTAAACCCACTAATTGAGGTATGAGAAACTCAAATACATTCGCTAAAGAATCCTTTACCCAAAATAATTTTCCATCTGCTTCAACGCTTAGGGTGGTATTTAAACTTGTATCTACTATACTCAACCCTAATATCCCGAAATCATCTTTAAGTTGTGCATAGTTGATGTTGGCAGACTTTGCATTGAGCAACTCAATCAATTTTGGATTTTTAGCGATTCTGGTAGCTTTTTCTTTGAGTGAGGTCAGCTCTTTTTCGATGGCAATACTATTTTGAAAAAGGCTTTGATTGAAATCCTGTAATTTTTTATGTTGACTTTTTTCCTTAAAATGCACATTGAGGCGGTAGGTCACGTGAAACACCACAACAGCAAAGCACAACAAGAACAGCAGGAATTGCCATAGCTTTGGTCTCGCGGAAATAAATTTTCTGAATTTTATTGAATTTTTAAACTCCATTGCCCACCCCAGCCTTCGAAAAGATTTTCAAGCAATTTAGACCACTGTTCCTTTGGCCGTGTCGAAATAAATGGAACAGGCTCTATGGGCATTTGCGATGACCACAAGACACCGAAATCTCCCTTGTTATTTATCTGCGCTATTCTGATCGTACGCCATGCATGCTGAGTATTTGGATCAATGTAGATAACACCACTAGGAGCCAATAGAGACTGACCTTTAAGCGCTTCACGAACATCTTCTGGTTGCCAACTTTTGGCTGAAACAACCGCTTGATGCCATAAGCGAACACCGCTGAATGCAGACTCCATAGGGTCAAACACTTTTAACTCAGGATTGATTGCCTGTTTTAGGCTATCAAGAAACTCTACATTTTCCTTGCTCTTGATGCTTTGAAAATAGCTCCAGGTAGTATAATCACCCACCATTGAACCGTGTCCCAAGAGCCTCACTTCTTCTTCAGTAATACTAAATGACATGGTAGGTATTACATCTGGCGTGATACCCTGCTCACGCAGCGCGCTGAAAAATACCAGATTGGTATCTCCATTAATAAGATTTAAAATTACATCTGGTTTTAGTTTTTTGATTTCATCGATTGGCTGTCGAACATCTTTCGAACCAAGAGGCACGAACGAAGACCCGACCAACTGGCCATCAAAAGATTTTAATGTATCTTTTATTATCTCAAATGCCACACGGGGAAAAACATAATCGCTGCCAACTACATACACTTTTGGCCCATTTTGTTTAATCATCCAGGCGATGGCAGGAATTATCTGTTGATTTGCGGTCATGCCAATGTAAAATATATATTTCGACTGTTCTACGCCTTCATACTGTAAAGGATAAATAAGAAGGTGAGCATAATCTTCAACGACCTCTTTGACAGCCTTTCGCGATGAAGAAGTCCAGCAGCCAAAAATTGCTGACACTTTTTCTTTTTCAATCAGCTCTTTAGCCATTTGAGAAAAATATTTTTCATCTGAACGTCCATCTCTTACTACAGCTTCAACACTTCTTCCCAAAATCCCACCGGCCTGGTTGATTGCATCTATAGCTCGTAAGGTTGCTGCCAAAACTGGCCTTTCTACAGTTGCCATTGAACCAGTTTCAGAGTGTAACACTCCGACTTTAATCTTTTTTTTATTTTCTGCTTCAGAGCTTTTATTACAGCCCCCAAGACTTCCCCAAATTGATATTACTGCAAGTATAATTAATATTTTTTTCATACATAAAACCGCAAAACAAAAACAACAATAAATAATTTAGTACAAAAATCGCATTAAAAACATAAAAACACCTAAATATTTACACGAAAAACATATTACACAAAAATCTAAAACCAGCCAAAAATCGTCAAATATTTTCCCCATTGTCATACATTTTCATTCATGTAGATTTTCCTCATGAATAAATTTTCTACTCCCAATACTTTTGAGCACCAACAAAGCGTTTCAGCTAAAAAGCGAATTTGCACTATTATCGATAGCCCGCAGCCGCTTGAGTTAGTCCGAAGTCTCAGTGCTCATGACATCATTGGTCTCGTACGAGAAGTTGGAGCCGAAGACTCGCTGGATCTAATAGCGCTTCTCAGTCCTTCGCAGGTACAAGAATGGTTAGACCTAGAGATTTGGCAAAGCGACGCCGTTGAAACTCAAAAGGCAGGAACTTATTTTTCTCTCCTCTTTGCCGCGGACAGCCAAAGAGCAGTTAATCAAATGCATGGTCTCGATATCGAGCTTCTGGCTTTGATGTTTAAAATGACAAGCAGCATCTATGATACGACTCTCGGCGAAGAACCTATCGATTTTTCAGAGCTTTACTCCATGTCGCCCGACGGCCGTTTTATTGTCTGTTTTGACAGTAGTGAAGAAAAACGAGCTCTTTCTCAATCGCTTCATGCCTACTTAGAATCCTTGTACAGCCGAGATTTAAAACGAGCTTTGGGTCTTTTAGAAAATATTCGCTTTGAGCTTGCATCTGGTTTGGAAGAAACCAGCTTGCGCCTTAGACAAAACCGCATGCTTGACATGGGTATTTTACCCAGAGAAGAAAGACTCGTGTTTTTTGCTCCTCTCAGTGCCAATCAATTAAAATCTCTTGATGCTTCATGCAATGAAGAAGGCAGCAAGAATTTTAATCAAACGCTTGAGATTGCCACAAAGGCGTTCTTAGATGAATTTGACGATAACTATCCTTTTTTACAACAAGCCTTTAATGATGCTTCTCAAAAAGAAAGACAATACTTTCTTGATTCTCTTGCTTACATAAGCATCAATATGCACGCATCTCTGATTGATGATTTTGGCGATACAAGTTTAATAAAATCTTCCGCTTCATACGTAAAATCTCTCCTCGAGCTTGGCCTTTTTCAAGCCTGCCAGGGATCAATCGAGAATGCTTATAAAATTTTGTTAGATAACCCCATTAGAGATGTGATACGGGTAGGTCGAACATCGCTCACTAACTTACGAAAATTACTTCTTAGTCTAAAGAACAGCGAAAACTATCTGATGGGAGATACTTTTATCAGACTCGATTCCCCATTACGAGAAGTAGCACAGGCGCTTGTTTTAGCCGAGCCACGTTTTTATGAAGGTTTGCTTGATGCAAATAAATTTGAAGTGAGATTTTTTTCCTCGCTCAGTGATCTAAACCTGACTCTTAAGGCCGTCAATGAAATTAAATTTCGCTCTCTCTTTATTGGGCCACAGATTTTGGGTTGCACTAATGACATGCTCAAAAACAATTTTACTCTAAGTCATGCCTCGATTTTTGCTCGCTTTTTAGTCAACAGCTTTTTTGGGCACCACAATCACTTAGCTGAGATTTCATCCAAAGAAATGCTTAGGCTCTTTGCTAAACCAGGATGCCTTGATAAAGATTTTGTTATTTTTGCTAAAAACTTTACAGAAAAACTTGCCGATAAACTGATCGATGGCAATCACTACGAAACAGATATGGCTATTAGACTAAGTCAGAATTTTTCTACCCTCGTACTCATTCAAATGGAACAAAATTACCAACTGTTGTTGGGATAGAAAAGAAAATCTACGCTCTGATGCTTACAATTCTGTCTCACTGCACTATGAGGAAGCTAATTCCCTTAAACAGGAGCCATAATGGATTTTAATTCTTTAGGACTGCTAATTTTGCGGCTTGGATTTGGTACTACCATGGCGCTGCGTCATGGCCTGCCGAAACTTTTGGCTTTTTCTAAACAGATGCATAGCTTTCCAGATCCTCTTGGACTGGGATCTACTTTAAGTCTTTCGCTGACCCTTTCCGCTGAATTTCTCTGTGCCCTCTTGGTGGTAATAGGGCTCTTCACTCGCTATGTTGCTTTCCCCTTGGTTTTTGCCATGGGCGTAGCATTCTTTGTTATTCACAGAGGAGATCCTTTTCAAAAAAAGGAAATGGCTTTCCTGTACTTAATGGCTTTTTCTACAATTTTTGCCTGTGGCCCTGGTGCATATTCGGCAGATAAATTATTTCGTGGTATCCGCTAGGTTTTTTTGAACATGCTCAATTCCATCAAAGAAGCTATTACTCTTGGTCTGCTTTTTCCCATAATCATAGTGGTGGGTGGCTACCTCACGGTCCGCTTACGCCTGGTACAGTTATTAAAACTTAAACAAGCTTTTTTATTGTTATCAACCAAAGAAAAAAAAGGAAGTATTTCTTCTTTTGGAGCAATGGCTGCAATTTTAGGAGGCAACCTTGGCACAGGAAATATTTCTGGAGTTGCCGTTGCCCTCATGACTGGAGGACCTGGTGCTCTCCTGTGGATGTGGGTCATGGCTATTTTGGCAGCATCTACCAAATATGTCGGCTGTTTTTTAGGGGTGCATTTTCAAAAACAAAATAAAGAACATGAATGGGTTGGTGGCCCCATGTTTTACCTCAAATATGGAATCCACTCAAAGATACTTGCTTCATTGTTTTGCATATTCACCATTAGCTCAGCATTAACAGTTGGAAATTTAGTCCAAGTACATGCCCTAACTCTGCCCATAAAAGATTTGCAACTTTCTCCTTTGGGTTTTGCTCTAATTTTATCTGCTCTTGTCGGCGGTGTAATTTTTGGTGGCCTAAAACGTTTTTCTCATGTTGTCTCTGCCTTGGTACCCTTGATGGCTTTTGCTTATATTGGCACATGCCTGATCGTTTTAGTTTTTTTCCGCAGCAACATTAATTCTGCAATACAACTTATTATCACTTCAGCATTTGGCACTACTCCTGCAGCTGGAGGATTTTTAGGCTTTACTATTTTACAAGCTATGCGCTCTGGCTTTGATCGAGGGCTTTTTGCTACCGACTGTGGGCTTGGCCTTGCCCCCATGTTGCATGGTGCAGTACGAGACATCAGCAAAAGTCACGATAACCGTCATACTCAAGCTCTTATAAGCGTGCTCTCCCCCATCATCGTCATGGTTGTGTGCACTATGACTGGCCTCATACTCATCACTACCGGTGCTATCAACGCCACCCACTTACCAAGCACCACCATGTGCATGGAAGCATTTCGCATCGGTTTTGGCAGTTCATATGCTGGCCACATAGTGAGCATTACGTTATTTTTCTTTGCCTTCACAACAATTCTCACATGGAACTTTTGCGCCAATCGAGCTGTAGAATTTTTAGTAGGAAAAAAATGGGTCAACAGTTTTCAAGTAATTTTTATCTTGTTGATTCCCTTTGGCGCCTATGTACATGACCAAAATATCTGGCTTCTTGCTGATTTCTCCACCAATCTCATGTTTTTATGCAACATGGTGGGAGTGGTCGCCCTTTCAAGCTTTGTGTTTCGCAATGACAAATGATGCCTAATAATCTAAATAATGATGACTTCGTGCCTCAGCTTCTGTGCTCACTGCTTTGCCGGCTATGCCCAACAATAAAAGCTCCCATAGCATTTTGTCATTTGATGTGGCATTGGCGCGTGCTCCACAAAGCGCTCCCCATTCAGCCACACTGAGCTGTGACTTAAAGGCTCGAGTCATTATCGAAATTTCATCTTTTAACAGCGCTCCTTCAAAGGATTCAATCGCTTTATTGGCCACCCAAAAATTGCCTACGGCAGCATGAATTCCGAATGCTCCGCTCCCACGTATTTTTGCATCAAGAGCAATTTTTGTCTGTCTATATCGCCGAGCATAATGTGGATGGTTGGGATAGGCTTGAGCGATGGCTTGTACAATTTTTTCTGCAGCAGCGTGAAGAAATATTTCGTAGAGCAATGTATTTTGTACTCCAGCATAAACTCCCGACTCAAAAAGTTGATAGCCTCTCGTTTGCAGAGCCTGGGCAGTAAAAAAACCATGATTGATGAGCGATGCTACGCCATTGTGCATAGAGCCTATCCCATCATTTTTGAGCGCAGTTTCAATTAGAGCTTTGGCCATAGCTTTTGCATCGATTGCAGCGTGATTACTGTAGTGCGCCACAAATAAAGACGCCATGCTTTTGGGTCTATCATGGCCGAGCACGATCGAATGACGCTTTTGGTAAATAAAATCTGCCAAAAGATTAAAGTCCTTAAGTGCATTGAATGAATGCATTAAGGAATTTTCATCTCCATGTTCTAAAACTTCACTCAACAAATGCTGAACAATATCGGAGTGTTCTTCATCGATAGACGAAGCTGGTCGATCAGGATCAGAGAGAAGAGCAAGAGCAGAATGACCATCACTATTTTCTTGAGAAATGATTGCAGTGCTGTCGTTCAGATTTTTAGTAAATAGACGAATTACTTCTAGCAATAAAATATCGCTGTTAAGCCTGACAAGGGCATGAAAAAAAGAATCACCATAGCGCAAAGCTCCTAACTGATGATCTTGATGGCGAATATTGATGCTGGCAATTGCATCGAAATTGGCATTCTCTTTAAGAAAGTCTTGTAATAGAGTTTTTAGTTTCGAAGATACTTTTTGTTCATCATTGTAATTTATAAGCAAAAGTTCTCTATAGATATCTTCTTTTTTAATCGAGGCATTGAGTGAAATTTTTGCGCATTGCCTTGAATGGCCTGTATTTTCTATACTCGCTAAAATGCTCTCTTTGAAAGGGATACCGAATTTTTCATTAATAATATGGTGTTCATATGAGCCTTCAAGAAAAATTTTAATTTTGGCAGAGAGAACTCTCAAAAATTTCCAATTGAGCTCACCGCCATTAAAAATTTCTTCACTCAATCTTTTGCTCATAACATAAAGCAGCGGACCAGAATGTTTGCCGTTACCCAAAGGTATTTTACTGAGATGATAGGTATCCTCACCAACTTTTTTATCAAGCTTAAGCTCAGGAAATACATCCAAAAGCTCTAATAAGTTTTGTGAGGGCTGATTATTTTGAGCACGGACAACGTCAGCACTATAAGCTTCAGATAGTAGATGGCTGCGCATCTCTAACTGTTTGATCGCGCCAGCATAACAATATATTTTTGCGAAGTTTTTTAATAAGCGCTGATGCCACCAATCTTGATCATAAGGATTGTAGGCCCACTCTAGCCAAACTTTTAAATGGTCCCACTCAATCAAATGAGCAATATTTGCCATTTGATTTTCATCAATATACTCGATCAAATTGTTAAATTCTTCTGCAGCAAATTGATCGTGCTCGTCTTTAAGGTGATTCACTAAGTGAGGATGGGCTACCAAATATAAAGCAAGAAGTTGATTTTTCTCATCACTCGACTCAAGAGCGCGCACACAATCAAAAGGTGTGTTGTAAGAATTTTTAGCCAGAAGTTTAGCATTTATTTCTTTCGAATTACTGGCAAGAAAAAGCTTTGCTATCTCAACTATTTCTTGTGAAATTCCACCTTTGCTAATAGCTAAGAGAAAGTTTTGACCATCAATTTCTTTAATAGCGAGTTGTTTTTTTTGAGTATCAGATAATTTACTAAATTCTTGTTGAACTTCTTCAACTGTACTGAGCCCTTCGGAAAAATTTAAAGCAAGCTTTAAAACTTTTCGCGCATTACCAAGAGCGGGCTTTACATTGGGCTGGGGTTCTATTTCGGAATTGAAAAACTCAATTGGTCGGGTATTTTTGCAGGCAGTGAAGAGAAATAAACACAAGATATTGCATAATAAAAATAATTTTTTATTCCTCATTAAATTTCCCGCGTCAGCCCAACTACTGCGCTAAATATTTTTTAACGCATTATTTTTACTTAAGTTTTTAAGGTCAAAATATATTGATTTTTGTATTTTGATAGAGCTCTGTCTCGATAAATTTTTGGAGCACTATCAATCCTGGGAAATTAGACCCTTTAATTTCTTCCTAGTCCTCGCTTTGCTGCGGGCGTTCAGAAATTAAAGGGTCTAATTTCCCAGGATTGATATTACAAAGAAAATGACTGGCCGCATGAGCATTGTTTGGCGGCAGGATTGTTCAACAATAAAAATTCACCGCTGCCCAAATATTCACGAAAATGCAGGGTCGCTCCCCCCAGCACAGAAAGAGATTTAGGATCAATGCAAACTTTTGCATTATTTTTTTGAAAAATTACATCAGAATCACGACTTTTTTCACAGAATTGATAGTGAATGCTGAGCCCTGAGCATCCACCACCTTTTATAGCGACTCTCAGGTAATGCTCAGTTTGTTTTTTTTCTTGAAGCAGAAATTCGATTCGTGCCGCTGCTTGATCAGAAATGCCTAAGACATTGGGTTCGAGAGGTAAAATAGCGAGAGCATAAGGATCTTCTACCTTTGCTTTTCTTTCCCCTCTGCGTTTAATTTTTAATAAATCCATTACAAAAACCTCAAATCAATTTTACAAGCTTCTTTTTATTTTGTGCTCTCAGCTTTTTCACTGTTTCAACAACCAATTGAGAAACCTCATGGATTTCTTCTTTGCTATTGCTACGGCCTATGCCAAAACGAATCGCCGCTTGCCTTAGTTCAGGAGCAACTCCGATCTCTTCCAATACGCGCGAAGGACCATGAGAACAACATGCAGAACCAGTAGATATGGCTACTCGTTTACAAAGAGCCAACACAAGTTCCTCACCATCAATATCAGCGAAAGACACATTAAGATTGCCAGCGACCCGATGCTCAAGACTACCATTGAGGTATATATCGGAAAGAGCCCTAAGGTTATCCCATAAAATATCTCGTAGTTCTTTGATTTTTTTGACTTCTTTATCAAGGTCACAGACACTCAGACGCGCAGCCTCACCCATGCCAACAATACCTGGCACATTGAGCGTACCTGGACGCAAACTCCATTCCTGTGCTCCCCCATGTAAAAGTGGCTGGAAACGCTCCTTGATTTCGTGCTTGATATAGAGCACTCCTATACCCTTTGGGCCGTATATTTTATGGCCACTCAGTGAAATCAAATCGATATCAAGTTCTTTTAAATCAATCTTAAGGCGACCTAAGGCTTGAGCTGCATCACAGTGCAAAAGCACTCCATGTTTCTTTGCGATAGATGCTATTTCTCTAATGTTGTTGATAGAGCCAATTTCACTGTTGACCCAAAAAAACGAAGCTAAAATAGTATTTTTTGTAATGGCATTTTCAAATTGAGCAGGATCAATGATGCCATCTGACTTAGGCTGCAAAAAAATTCCATGAGCATAATTTGGTTCTAAGGATTTGATGGAATTAAAAGTAGCAGGATGTTCAATCGAAGACGTAATTATTTGTTGCTTATGATTTTTTTGTGACAAAAAACCTTTAATCGCCATGTTGCTTGCTTCAGTTGCACCAGAAGTAAAAATGATCTCCTGGGCATCTGCATTGAGCGCTTGGGCAACTTGTCTTCGGGCTTCATTAACCGCCTCCAGCGCCCGCCAACCATAAGCATGAGTTCTGCTTGATGGATTACCAAATTCACATAAAAAAAAGGTTTTCATTTTATTGAAAACCCTTTTATCCAACGGAGTAGTTGCGTGATGGTCCAAATAGATAGCCTTATCTGGCATGAGAATACTCCCGATATTTTTTTATTTGCAGCGCAGAACTTCGCTGCTATCAAAAAAGGTAGCAGCGAAACACGCACTTTTGAACTTTTTAGAGCTGTTTTTGTTTGTCTCTTTTAATCGAGCAAACTCATTCGAGCTACACTTTTTTCAAGCTCGGCCTGCAAGCGTTTATTTTTTTCTTCTTCATCAAGCTTAGTATTGTCAAGCTGTTGTTTAAGGTCTTGCTGTGTCCCAAGCTCGCTCACTTTATCGATCTCGTCTTTACTCCGAGCCATTTCACACATCACAGTTACGTGATCTTTATCTACTTCAACAAAGCCCGCTGCAATCATAAAACGCACGCTCTCTCGATCTTTGTTTTCATAAATAACGTGACCAGTTTTAAGCTCCAAAAGACACGGTGTGTGTCCTTCTAATATCTGCACTTCTCCCATAAGTCCGGGCAAGGTTACACTAAGGCAATCTTGCTCGATAAAAGGGCGCTCGGGCGTTACAACATTAAGATGTAGCATAGCCACCTCACACCATTTCTTTGGCACGAGCCAAAACTTCTTCAATGGTTCCGGTCATGTAAAATGCTTGCTCTGGAATTGCATCATGCTGGCCTTCACAAATTTCTTTAAATCCACGAATGGTATCAGCAATTTTTACGTATTTTCCTTGAGCGCCGGTAAATGCTTCAGCTGAAAAGAAAGGCTGAGACAAAAAGCGCTGGATCTTACGAGCTCTCGCAACCAAAGTACGATCCTCTGCAGACAATTCATCCATACCCAAAATGGCAATAATATCTTGCAGCTCTTTATAGCGCTGTAAGATCGACTGCACATTTCTTGCTACCTGATAATGCTCCTCCCCCACAACTTCGGCACTTAAGATACGAGAAGTAGAGTCGAGAGGATCCACAGCAGGGTAAATTCCCAAGTCAGCGATTGAGCGGTTCAACACAGTTGTGGCATCTAAGTGAGCAAATGTTGTTGCAGGTGCTGGGTCAGTAAGATCGTCAGCAGGAACATAGATAGCCTGTACTGATGTAATCGATCCTTTTTTGGTGGTTGTGATACGCTCTTGCAGCTCTCCCATTTCGGTAGCTAAAGTTGGCTGATAGCCCACAGCTGAAGGAATACGTCCCAGCAAGGCTGAAACTTCTGAACCAGCTTGAGTAAAACGAAAAATATTATCAACGAACAACAAAACATCTTGGCCAAAATTATCACGGAAATTTTCAGCTACAGTCAAACCCGAGAGTGCAACACGTGCACGTGCTCCTGGTGGCTCATTCATCTGACCGTAGATCAAAGCCACTTTGCTTTCTTGAGAATTAACTTTTTTGGTTTTTTCGTCCCATTTTATAACACCAGACTCGATCATTTCATTGTAAAGATCCCGTCCCTCCCTGGTGCGCTCTCCCACACCAGCAAAAACTGAAAGACCACCGTGACCTTTAGCAATATTATTGATTAGCTCCATGATCAAAACCGTTTTTCCTACACCGGCACCACCAAAAAGACCAATCTTTCCTCCACGAGCGTAGGGAGCCAACAAATCTACAACTTTGATCCCAGTCTCAAGAACAGAAACCTCAGTGCTCTGTTCACTAAATTCTGGTGGTTTTCTGTGAATGGGTAATTTTTCTTTGGTATTGAGCGGGCCTTGCTCATCGATAGGCTCACCGATCACATTGCATATGCGTCCAAGAGTTTCTTTTCCTACTGGCACTTGAATGGGAGCCCCTGTATTTTTTACAGCAGTGCCGCGAACCAAGCCTTCGGTTGCATCCATCGCAATACAGCGAACGGTATTTTCACCAAGGTGCTGTGCTACTTCTAAAACAAGATTATCGGTCTTGTCTGAGAGATTCTTGTTGTGAAGCGTAAGGGCGGTAAGCAAAGCCGGCAAAGATCCCGCTTCAAATTCCACATCAACCACAGGCCCAATAACCTGGGTTACCTTACCATCCTTAAGCTCAAGTGCCATAACCACTCCCGATTCATGAAATTAATTTCTTGGGCTATTAATTACAGATAACAAGCAATGTTCAAGACATAGTTGCAAAAAAGTATCCGGCTTTTAAAAGTCTAAGCTGGCTTAGGCTTGCTCAAAGCATTCAAAATAGCTAATGCCCCATCATGGAAACAATTGTTAAGGTAGCCCTCAAAATAGCGCACAATGACGGGATTTTTAGCTATTCAATAAATGAAAAATTGTGTGAGAGTGAAATTTTTGGCCGCCGCGTAAAAGTTGAGTTAAAAAATCGTCTTATGACTGGAGCAGTCATTGGTATTGATGACTCTTGTAAAAACAAATTTAAAATCAAAGAAATTATCGAAATTATAGATGACGAACCCATCATCACCAAAGAGCAGTTTGAGTTGATGAAATTTACCTCACGCTATTATTTCAACGATCTTGGCACATGTGTTCATTTAGCTGTACCAAAAAACGAGAAAGCTCATCGCATAAAAAAAGTCTTTCCCAAAACTCACAAAAATTTATCTCAACTTTCTGTGGAACAAAATTCTCTAAGTCAAAGGATCAAAAGTAATCTTAGTGGCGCGTATTTGCTTGAAGGCATCACAGGATCGGGAAAAACCCATATTTACATTGACATTGCCAATACTGTGCTCGAGCAAAAAAAATCTGTACTCTTTATTGTTCCAGAAATATCTCTCACACCTCAGTTAGTAGAGCGCGTTGAAAAAGCCCTGGGTCAAAAAGCTGTGGTCATGCACTCTAATGTTAGCCCGGCTCAAAAACGCGATGGAATTTTTCATTTGCTCAGTAATGACTCACAAATTTTGATCGGAGCCCGTTCAGCTATTTTTGCGCCTTTAAAAAATCTTGGTTTGATTGTGGTTGACGAAGAACACGACTCAAGCCTTAAGCAAGAGGACTCACCGCAGTATAACGCCCGTGATTTAGCCCTATGGCGTGCGAAAAATGAAAGGGCCTGCATAATTTTAGGCTCTGCTACACCTTCACTTGAATCGATCTATAACGTTCAAAACAAAAAATTAACTCACCTCAAACTTGAACATCGATTTCATCAAGACAGCAAACTTGCCGATATTGAAGTGATCGATCTTAAAGAGCGCTTCGATGATGTTGATTTTCGCACCCAAGACTTAAGCAAAAGTTCTGGCTCAAAGATGTGCATTTTATCGCGACCTTTAGTCAACGCGATAAAAGAAAGCATCGAGCAAGATTTACAGGTTCTGCTTTTTTTGAATCAGCGCGGCTATGCACGCTTTGGCGTATGCTACCAATGCGGCACTATGGTTGAGTGTCCTCACTGCAGCGTAGGACTCACTTATTACCAAAAACGACAATCCTTGGTGTGCCATCAATGTCAACACGTGGAATACGCCCAGAGCACCTGTAAAAATTGCCTCAATGATTCAATCCGTTTCGTTGGTCTTGGAACCGAGCGCCTTCATGAAGAGGTAAAATTATTGTTCCCTGATTTAGTGATAGAGCGCCTTGATCGTGATGTTATACAAAGCCAAATTCGTTTAGAAAAAGTACTTAAATCCATGCACGATCGCACGGCACACATTTTGATAGGCACGCAAATGATCGCCAAAGGTCACGATTTTTTACATGTGGGATTGGTTGGCGTTGTTTGTGCCGATGTAGGCCTCTCTATGCCAGATTTTCGAGCGGCAGAAAAAACCTTTCAACTGCTCACCCAAGTTGCTGGCCGGGCTGGACGTGGGCAAAAGAGAGGAAAAGCTATTATTCAAACTTTTAACCCTTCTCACCCAAGCATTTATTTTTGTAAAAATTATGACAGCAAAGGCTTTATTCAACAGGAGCTGGCCTTAAGAAAACGCTTTAATCAACCTCCCTTCTCGCGCGCTGTTCTCTTGCGTGCCGAACATAAAAATGCAGATATCGCCCAATCTGCCGTGACCAAAGCTCATCATTTTCTTAAAGCACACCATCACTTGCAACTTTTAGGACCAACTCCCTCAAGCATAGAACGCATCAATAATCGCTATCGTTTTCAACTCTTGGCTCTTTCACCGAGTACTAAAATGCTTCATCAAAGCATCGCTCAGCTAAAAAATAACTCCACTATGGTGGAGTTTATTAACAAAAACAAAGTTAGGTTTACTATCGATGTTGATCCGCAAACGACAGGGTAAAAGCCAAGAGACTGTTTTTTAAACATCTCTAATTATTTCGAGCAAGATAATCCTGGAAGCTCTTAATCCTTTCACCAATTAATTTTAGTGCACTGTCGCTATCGAAATAAGTTCCATATTCTACCAAAACTTGATTTTGCTTTAACAAAGTAATTTCTTGAAGAATGTTCAAGAAAATGCTGTACATCAGCCCCTGATTGATGAGCTTTATTTTTTCATCACTCATGCCTTCATACAATTTTTCAAAGGTATTCTTCTTACTCATACCGCTAAAAATGTAAGGTTCAAACTCTTTGCGCAGTTGATTGTCTTTAAAAATAAGACTCTCTATTCCTGAATAGACAGCATCTATTTGATTTTTGTCGTCCTTAGACAATTGCCCCAACAACTTCAAATCCTTTTGTGACAATGAATTATTTGATGCTTTTGCTCCACCAAAAAAACCAGGATGAGCTTTCCGATATGACACCTTCAAAGAACTAAGAGGAGTAAAAACGATCTGAGATAGCTGTTCGCCTTGCTCTTTTGTTATGGGCAATGCTGCATCATTTTTACCACCATCAAAAAAGCGTGTTAGGACATCATAATCTGGGTTGTTGGAATCAAAAAAATCAACAAGGATTTTTCCCTTGTTTTTAAAACGCTCGTACAAAAGAGAGCCCAGTTGGGAGTCATCAGGTTCATAAACAGCTTCAACTTCGGGCTCTTCGTCTTGACCACTTTCTTGTTCAGGTGTTTTCTCTTGTTCAGGTGTTTTCTCTTTTTCTACATTCTGTTTCGTTGAAACTGGTTGGGGTTGGTTTTTTTTTTCGCATCCCGTCAAGACTAAAACACAAAAAACTAGCTTTAAAACTACCCTAGGGGAAACTAGATAACTCATTGTTGAACTCTCAAAAAAATTATAACCATTGGATACAATAAATTAACCAACTATTATTAACAATAAAATCATTACTATAGTAACTATTCATTCTTCACAAGACCGTTCTATCAATTATAAAAACAACATATTTTTTTTAAACTAGATAAATTTGTACCTACACCATTCCTAAAGAGCGCCTTATGAACTTCTTTTTTTTTCTCAGTCTTTGCCTCGGCTGCATTGTCGTTATCCAGCCTACTTTAAATCGTATTATTGGTGACTCCCAAGGCATGGCAATGGCGGCATTTATCAATGGAGTTGTATTGCTCCTAAGCGCCGCAATCATGCTCATAGTGTTGATCTCTTTCCCCGACAAGTTTCATCATAATTTTTGGCTCAAAACAGGAAATGGATTTCGTCTGTGGCATGTTTTACCAGGCCTTATGGGTCTAAGCCTGGTACTGATGGTACCCTTAACCATGAAAAACATCGGTGCATTTTCCACCGTGCTTGCCATGCTTGCTGGTCAAATCATCACAAGTTTTGTGATCGATATCACCATCAACCAACAAGCATTTTCGCTGGCGCGTTTTACTGGATTGGTATTAGCCCTTTTAGGAGCTGTGCTATCTTTTAGGCACAACAGCTGAGGAGCTGATGGAAAAAACGCGTGACTACATAGCAATGTCTCTCAACGGCCAAGCACTTAAGATAGCAAAAGAACATGCTTTTATGATGCTCGCTGATTTTTTGCGTTACCAAAAAAAATTAACCGGTACAAAAATTGTGTGTGCTGAAGGCGACTGCGGTGCTTGTACGGTGCTTATTTTTCGTCCTCGCATTGATCATCAATTTGTTCCCATCAATGCATGTATCGTTGGACTCACTCAGCTCGATGGAGCACATGTAATCACCATTGAGGCACTTAAAAAAGAAAATGCGCTCTCTCCCATTCAGCGGGCTCTGCACAATTTCCATGGCAGCCAATGTGGTTTTTGCACTCCCGGCTTTGTTATGGCGCTTACCGGACTTTTTGAAAAATCTCCTGCACGCTTAAGCCCACAAAAAGTAAAAAATGAACTTACCGGTAACCTGTGTCGCTGTACCGGATATATTTCTATCATTGAGGCTGCGCTCTCGATCGATGGCAAAACAATCAAGCCCTTAAAAAATTATTTCTCTACATCTACCTATGAAAATAATGGGGCAATTAAATTTAAACATGAGGGAAAAGAATTCTACGCACCTACTACGCTCGAAGAAGCCGACAAACTCGCTCAACAAGGTTATAAAATTCGTTCCGGCAACACTGACCTAGGGGTCTTAGAAAACAAGGACAAGGCTACTCCATTACGGATACTCAGCCTTAATTTGATCGATGAACTCTATGATATTCGCCAAGAAGACGAGCGCATTATAGTCGGCGCCCGCGTCAATCTCAGTTCTTTGCGCAAATTTTGCCAAAAACGAGCCCCTTTATTTGCTCAATTTATCAATATCTTTGCATCACCTCAGATAAAAAATATGGCGACCCTTGTTGGTAATACTGCTAACGCTTCCCCCATAGCCGATACCACCCCTTTTTTGATGGTGTGTGATGGAATGATTCATCTGCGCAGTATTGAAGGTAGCCGCGCAATTTCTATAGAAAAGCTCTTTGTCTCTTACAAAACTCTGAACCTCAAATACAATGAATATATTACCCACATAAGCTTCTGCTTACCCAAGAGTCATGAGCATTTAAAACTTGACAAAGTTTCCACCCGAAAAGATTTAGATATCGCCACCATCAACAGCGCTTTTCGCATAGAGCTTGCCGGTAAAGTTATCAAAAACATTAAGCTTGCCATGGGCGGTATTGGGCCAATGATAAAACGCCTCAAAAATACTGAACAATTTATGTTCAATAAAGAACTCGACTCGGCACTTATCAGCGATGCTCAAAAAATACTTCAACAAGAAATAACTCCCCAAAGCGATCTAAGAGCAAGCGCTCAGTTTAGAAGAGTGTTGGCTAATAATGTTTTTTCTCGATATCTTGGAAGTCTTCTATGAGCGAGCTTGAACTTCTCAACCATACTCTAAACAGCCCCCACGACTCTTCTCATCTCCACGTGGCAGGCGAATCCATCTACGTTGACGACCGACCTTTGATGGACAATGAGCTCTATGTCGGTCTTTTTTATAGCCCTCATCCAAGCGCTCTCATCAAAAAAATTGATATCGCTCAAGCAAAAAATAGCCCTGGCGTCAAATGCGTGCTCACATCGGCAGACCTACATCACAATGTGTGGGGAGCTATCATTGCGGAACAACCGCTTATGGCTCAGACCCGCGTCAACTATGTTGGCGAAGTTATCGCTGTGGTTGGAGCAGACTCCAAAGAAAATCTTAAACAGGCTTTAGGCTTGATTGAGGTTGAATTCATTACTACCACGCCGATTTTATCCATCGATCAGGCAGTTGAGGCCCAGTCTTTTATTGGAGCTCCTCAAACAATTGAACGAGGAAATATCGATACTCTAACCACAGCTCCCCATCGTCTAAAAGGACAACTCCACATTCATGGAGCTGATCATTTTTATTTAGAAAATCAATCAGCCATCGCCTATCCTCTTGAAGATAACCATCTTGAAGTTCACTCCTCGACCCAACATCCGACAGAAACCCAAAGCCTGGTGGCAGAAGCCCTAGGGATACCTTTTAGTTCGGTCAGCTGTATAGCGCAGCGCTTAGGCGGAGCATTTGGAGGCAAAGAAACCCAAGCTGCTCCTTTCGCCGTCTATGCCGCTTTGGTGGCCCATAAAACCAAATGCCCAGCACGCATAGTTTTAAGCAAAGATGACGACATGCTGATCACGGGCAAACGCAACCCATATCAGATCAACTACCATGTTGGTTTTGATAGTGCGGGAAAAATCATCGCCCTTCATGCCAATTTTTTGGGCGATGGCGGCGCTTATGCTGATCTTTCCACATCTATACTGGAGCGGGCGCTCTTTCATGCAGACAATGCCTACTATATTCCAAACGTCAAATTAGAAGGCAGAGTGTGCCGCACGAATTTTCATCCACACACAGCATTTCGCGGCTTTGGTGGACCAAAGGGTATAGCGATGATCGAACACGTCATGGAGGAGGTTGGCCATCATCTCGCTATCGATGCTTTAGAGGTAAGAAAAATAAATTGTTATCGAGATAATTTTGACATCACTCCATACGGACAAAAAGTAGAAAATAACCTTCTGCCGCAGCTTTTCACCACTCTAGAAAAAAAGTGTGACTATATAAAAAGACGATCTCATATTGAAAAGTGGAATCAAAACCCCAAAAATAATCCGCGGGGCTTATCTCTCACGGCTATCAAATTTGGTATTTCCTTTACCACCAGATTTTTAAATCAAGCCAATGCGCTGGTACACATTTTTCGCGATGGCAGCATTCAGGTTTCCACCGGCGGTGTAGAGATGGGGCAAGGAGTACAAACCAGAATACGCACCCTGGTATCAGAAGTATTTGGCCTAAAAGATCAGTCAGTGCGCATCATGCCCACCAGCACTGATAGAAGCACCAACACTTCTCCCACAGCCGCATCGAGCGGCACCGATCTCAATGGGGCAGCCGCAGTGATGGCAGCCCAAAAAATCAGAAAACGACTCGAAAGTATCTTTAGCCAAATAATCGACCTTGATCCAAAACAACATCCAAAACATAGCGCTGCTTTAGCGTGCAGTCCTGAGCTCGAAGCAAGCTTAGATGTTGATAGGGAAATTATTTTTAGAGATAACAAAGTATTTTTAGCCAACGATCCTAAGAAATATTTAGATTTTGTCGTTCTCGTAAACGCAGCCTATCTCAGCCGGGTAGCGCTAAGCGATTATGGTTTTTATAAAACTCCCCATCTTTCGTTTAACAAGCTTAAAGCTCAAGGGAATGCTTTTTTGTATTTCACGCAAGGCGTTGCAGCCTCTGAGGTTGAAATCGATCAGCATACGGGTGATGTAAAGGTGTTGCGCTCAGATATTCTCATGGACTTAGGCAAGCCTATCAACGACGCACTGGATCGAGGACAAATAGCAGGAGCATTTATACAAGGTCTTGGCTGGGTCACCAATGAAGCTCTCTACTACAACAGTGATGGCAGACTCCTCTCGTGCTCTCCAAGCACCTATAAAATCCCCAGCATTCACGACATACCGCGTATTTTTAACATCGACCTTATAAAAAATCACCACAACAGCGTAAATATCAGAGGCACCAAAGCGGTAGGAGAACCACCGCTCATGCTGTGTTTTTCAGTGTGGAATGCCGTAAAAAATGCACTCATTTCTCACAAAAAATCTGATAGGCTTCCCTGCTTGCCCATACCAGCGAGCAAAGAAGTCATTATCCGCGCTCTGCAACCCAAAGCATTTGAAAATGAAATAGAATGAGTGATAGCAATCCAGAAATTAATCAAAGCTTAATTTCTGAACACCCGCAGCAAAGCGAGGACCAGGAAGGAATTAAAGCAAAGGGGGTAGATTATGCATGAAAAATTTATGAAAGCTGCAATAGAACAAGCACATTACGGGATGGATCATAACTATGGCGGGCCATTCGGTGCTGTGATCGTCAAGAACGAAGAAATAATAAGCACAGGCTCAAATCGCGTCACCTCAACATTTGACCCAACCGCTCATGCAGAAATAGTAGCAATCCGCCAAGCGTGTTCTCGATTGAATGATTTTTCACTGCGCGAATGTCAAATTTACACCAGCTGCGAGCCATGCCCCATGTGTTTGGGTGCAATTTATTGGTCAAGGATCGATAGCATCTACTTTGCTGCAAGCAGGGAAGATGCTGCAAAAATTGGTTTTGATGATCACTTTTTTTATGAAGAAATAAAAAAAGACTTAGAAAAAAGAAAGATTCCCATGAATCAACTTTTACAAAAAGACTCAGTCAAAGTTTTTGATCTGTGGCAGCAAAAAGCCAATAAAACTCACTATTAATGCCTTAATGGTCCCTAAACCAAAACCATGCGGCGCTTTTTCTGGAGAGAGCGTAAAAATAATTCTCCATGTAGTTTTTCTTCCTCGATCTTGCCACTGCAGCTCTTCTCAATGGAATCAATAAAATCCGAGCTTTCGCCGCATTGCGGGAGCGGAATTTCAATGAGCTGAGCTTTTGAGTTACCAAAGAGAGTGCCTGCCGCACCCAGCATTGTGGCAAGCAAAATACCGCATGAACTCAATAATAGAAATTTTTTCATTGGCCGCCCCCAAATATACGAGGCTTATTCCTAACTATCAGCACGAAGCTAGGCCAGCATTTTTACTAGAAGATCTAAAAATAGCGGTGACATTTCAATACCTTATGCCACATAAAAAAACACCGACTAAGTCGGTGCTCAACAAAAATATTTTAAATAGCAATTACTCATTTTATTATTATGAGCCAAACAACAAAAAGCAAAAAAAATTAGGCTCTGCCACATAAAAAAATCCCAAATATTCCTATTCGGGATCCACACCGGCCGTAAAAAATACGGTAAATTTACTCGATAACTTTATTAAAAGCTTTCAATTTTAGTCTTGTTCTTTCTGCAACTCTTTGAGCTATGTCTGGAGATACACCAGCATTTTGGAAAACTTCTTCAAGTGATCTTGGTGCATGACCACTCGCCATTGCTGGTTTCATCATCATGTAATCAGAAGCACTTACATCAAGATTCATATCGTTCTGCAAACCATTCGCTGCTGCTGCTACTGACTCTTCCAATACCGCATTATTAGCAGCATCAAGAATTATACCTTCAGCCATTTTTTTGGCTTGTTCTGGTTCAACACCTTTGCTTAACAGTTTGCCGATAAGACTTCCTACAAGACCAACGCCTGTACTTACCAAAGCACCAACACCAGCAGTAAGCGCTGCGCCACCAATAGTTGCCGCAATACCTGTTAGAATTTGATTGTCTGCAGCACCATCTCGAAGATTGAGCCCACTGTCAGCACGAACCGAAGCTCCCATCAATAGCCCTAAACTTACAGCCATTGTAACTACAATATTTTTCATTATTAATCTCCATTATCAATTGTGTTATTCAATAACAATTAAACTAAAAAATTATATTTTTTTTAGTCTTTTTACTTATAACAAAGAAAAAAATCGTAATCACGCATGATCTTTGCTAGAGATCTACTTACACGAGATAAAAATTAGAACTTTTTAATTATGAACTTACATGATTTTACTACTATAAAATTAAAATCTCATGAACTGACTGACAGTTGTGAATACAATTGACTCAGTGAGCAGGCTTCTTGCCTAAATTATATTAAAATGGAGTTCAAATGAAAATTTTATTATTGATATCAACGATGTTAGTAAGCATCAATCTGTTTTCCAATAACATGGACCTCCTGAATCAGCTGAATGACCAAGAAATTGCACAATTGGAAAATGCCATGGCTGATCAGGGCTTAGAGCTAAATGAAGCAAACCTTGATACCTTTCTTCTTGATACATTCCAAAAAGTTGTAGAAATTGGCAAGGGTATTGCTAAGACTGTTGTAGAGGCTGGAACAGAAGCACTTTCTTCTGCTGCGGGCGCTGCTGCTGAAAGTGCTGTAGGCCACTTCACCTCAAAATTAGGCGGCGGACAATAAGGATCCTTAGGCGAAACCTCTGCCTTTCTAATAAAAAACCTGCATTTTCGCAGGTTTTTTTCACCAAATGATTCAACGAAAAACTCCTTACAATCAATAATCGTGCACTTCAGATCAAAAATAGTTAGATACTTTAGCGGCATCATATTTGCCGCTCATATCTATAGAAATGGAGAAAAAAATGAAATTATTACTGACAATATCAACTGTTTTTCTAGGAATTAACCTTTTTTCAGCCGATAGCTCTTATCTTGATCGGTTCAGCGATCAAGAAATAGCCGTGTTAGAAAACGCTATGAACCAACAAGGCTTGGAGCTCAATGAAGCAAACCTCGATCTTTTTCTCAAAGATACTCTTAGCAGCATCAAAGACACAGTAAGCAGTGGACTCAGTACACTAACCAGCGGAATCAAAGGATTTTTTGGTAAGACCTTAGCTGGCCTTAAAACAGCTGCAGACTTAGCAAAGGCCGGTTTTAAAAGCGCTGCTGCACTCGCTGAAAGATTTGGCGTGACTGACGCTATCGCTGGCATCACAACTGAGATGATCAATGCTGGTGGCGCTGCAGTAAATGAAGCTGTTAATAGCGCTATTAGAAATAAGCTGGGTCTAAAGGCTGACGCTCCTATTCCAGAATAAAGTCGGAAATAAATGAGCGCTACTAATCCCAGAAATTAAGTGAGCCTTTAACACTTTAACTCTCGCAACGAAATTAAAGGCTCTGACTTCTGGAATTGATAAAAGGCCCTAAGAGGGCCTTTTATTTATGCGTAAAGCTTTGCCATAGGGTCAAAGTGGCTTTTGTGCTCTGGTTTTTCATCGCATATTTGATGAATATTCTTTACCTTCTTATAAAGCTCTTCTTTAAGCTCCCTAAGCCCCTTGCCTTGCAGAGCGCTGATACGAAAAGAGCTGATGCCACAGTTTTTAAGATGGCTTTCAAAATTTTCTACTTCTTTTAACTGTTCGTCATCGACACTATCAAGTTTATTGATCGCTACAATCTGAGGAAGCGAAGAAAGCTCTTGGCTGTAATTTTCAAGCTCTTGATTGATAGTCTCATAGCGCTTAATCAGACTTTCTTCTGAACACGCATCTATCAGGTGACATAAAACTCTTACGCGCTCAAGGTGGCGTAAAAATCGCGAACCGAGACCAACCCCTAAAGAAGCTCCTTCTATGAGTCCAGGAATATCAGCAACCACCATTGCCCGCCCCAAATCTATCTCACATACGCCAACCATGGGTTTAAGGGTCGTAAATGGATAATCGGCAACTTTTGGTCGCGCATTGCTCATGTGAGTAAGAAGGGTCGATTTTCCTGCATTGGGAAAACCCAAAAGTCCAACATCAGCCATCAATTTTAATGTGACAAATAACTCTTTCTCTTCGCCTTTTTGTCCAACGGTGGCTTTATCAGGAGCGCTACAAAAACGAGATTTGAAATGAGAGTTACCAAAACCCCCGTCGCCACCTCGACACACAACTACACGTTGCCCATGATGCTTAAGATCGTGTTGCCAGCCGTTTTCTTTATCTTTGATAATAGTGCCCACCGGAACATTGATAAGGCGTTCAGGCGCATGACGTCCAGTTTTATTTTTTGACTCTCCCTTAGAGCCATTTTTGGCGGAAATAATCGAATGACCTTTGATATCAAGCAGCGAGTTCATGCCTTCATCAGCAATAAAAACAACATCACCACCGCGCCCACCATTACCACCAGCAGGCCCACCCATCGGTACAAATTTTTCCCTGCGCCAAGCAATTATACCGGCACCACCGTCACCAGCTTTTATTTTTATCTTGGCTTCATCAACAAAACGCATTTTTATTTACTCAGATTTCTTAGAAACAACCACACGAGCTGCACGCAATAACCGACCGTTCAACAAACAACCCTTTTGTAGTTGCTCAACAACGGTACCTGGCTCAACATTATCATCTTCACGCTCACTCAAGGCTTCGTGGCGCGCAGGATCAAAATTTTCTCCGTGGGTAGAGAAAAATTGCACACCAAATTTTTCCAACACTTCGCTCATTTGCTTGAGAACCATCTCAACACCAATCACCACATCTTTAGCGTTATCGCTTTTCTTAGCGGCAGTAACCGCCTGCTCAAGATTGTCCATTACCGGCAAAAGGTTGAGCACCAAATTTTCATTGGCAAATTTAATGCTGTTCATTTGTTCTCGTTGAGATATTTTTTTATAGTTTTCAAACTCAGCAGCTACCCGCAACAATTTTTCATGAGTCTGCTTAAGTTCGGCTGTCAATTTATCTTCAACACTTGCTTCTTGAGCCTGACTATCAGAGTTGATATCACCCTTTAAATATTCATTTTGTGTTTCATCATTCTTGTTATCAGTCATAATTTTTCCGCCAGTCTGTGGGTCTAGATTTTCATTAATGTTTTCATTCATTACAGCCACCTCATGAGCCCTTCTATCCGCACTCAATTCTAAACTTCTCAGTGTTTTAGACAATAGGGGATGGCGTGGTCACACCTAGAGCTTTCTTTTGCGCGCGCGAAGATCCGCAAAAAATTTAGTCATTATTTCAGCGCACTCTTGCTCTAGCACACCATTAATACAGGAAAATTGGTGGTTTAGACGTTCATCCGCACCAATCTGATAGAGACTCTCTATCCCCCCGAATTTACTATCTTTTGCACCATACACCACCTGTGCTATGCGGCTTTGCCACAGTGCCCCGGCACACATAACACACGGCTCAAGGGTTGAATAAAGTGTGGCATCACTTAAGCGCCAACGGCCTAATTTTTTACATGCTTGCTCAAGAGCGCTGATCTCGGCATGTTCTAAACTTGAGCTTAATAGCTCACGCCGATTATAAGCCTGAGCTACGATGGAACCCTCAATGACTACTACCGCACCAACGGGAACTTCTCCCAAATCACGAGCTATAGTGGCTTGCTTTAAAGCTTGCGACATAAAATATTCATGATTCATAAATTATTCAAAAATCATCGATGGTTTTTTTGCCAAATCAGAGCACATATTTTTTTGATGAGCTTCAAGCGTTCCGCCACCGATCTCCAATAATTTTGCATCTCGCCATAAACGCTCGACAACATACTCTCCCATGTAGCCATAACCACCAAGTACCTGAATCGCAGCATCGGCAATTTCTTTGGCCACCGTAGAAGTTACAAGCTTCACCCCATCGCTATCAATCCGGCCATGTGCCTGAGAAAGATCAGCATGATAAGCGACATTGTAAACATAGGCTCGACATGCTTTATATTTTGCATAGCTTTCGGCGATATATTTTTGAATCTGTCCAAACTTGTTGATAGGCACACCGAAAGCTTCTCTTTCTTTGGCATAATTATTCATTATCTCTAAACAGCGACGAGCTATTCCCAAACTCATTGCAGCTAAAGTTAATCGCTCAACTTCGAGGTTGCGCATAAGATGAACCAGAGAATCACCTTCTTGACCAACCAACTGCTCAGCGGGCACTACACAATCTTCAAAAACTAGCTCTGCGGTATTTGAAGCGCGCATTCCCAGTTTATGTTTCAAATGCTGCCCAACTTTATAACCTTCTTGAGCGCCATCAATAATAAATGAAGATATATTTTTCTTTGCACAAGACTCACTAGTCTTTGCATATAAAAATAAGACATCAGGTTTATTAGAGCTATTATCTATCACACCATTTGTGATCCACATCTTTCTTCCATTGATGATAAAGCTCGACTCACACCTTTCAGCCCTACAGCCAATTCCCAACACATCAGTACCTACTTCAGGCTCTGACATAGCCATGGCGCCAATCCACTCCCCAGAACAAAGTTTAGGTAAATATCGTTTCTTTTGTTCATCGCTAGCATTGATAGCAATATTGTTTACGCATAGCATTGAGTGGGCCAAATACGCCAAACAAAAGCCAGGATCTACAGCCGAAAGTTCTTCATGCACCAAAACAGCAGCGCTGGCATCCATCTGGGATCCCCCAAAAGATTCGGGCGCCGTGATACCCAAAAGCCCAATGTGGCCTAGTTCACGAAAAAGATTCACATCAAAATATTCTTTAACATCACGCTCCAGAGCCCCTACCGAAAGACGTTCTTGAGCAAAACGCCGTACTGTGCGACGCAATAAATCGTGCTCCTGGGTTGGTGAAAAAATACTTACGCGCTCTTTATTCAGCATAGCGTGCTCTCCTATTAGTTCGGTTTAAGTGCCACTCAAAACCATTTTCTATGAAAATCACGAAAAATATTAAAAATAATTTTTTTTCCTTACCCTACTTGATAAGAATAAATTTGCCATCTATGAGAGCGAAATAACTGCCAAGGTCTTGTAACTCAGTTGGTAGAGTGCCACCCTTACAAGGTGGAGGTCGCAAGTTCGAGTCTTGCCGGGACCACCAAAAAAAAGCCTCATTACGAGGCTTTTTTCTTTTCCAAAGAACTATTACTTTTTAGCTGTAAGCATTTCCTTGAATCGTTTTGCAGGACGGAAACCTACAGTACGTGAAGCTTTGATTTTAATTGTTTCCCCTGTACGAGGGTCACGACCAGTACGAGCTTTTCTAGAACGAAGTTGAAAAGTTCCAAAACCAGGGAAAGAAAATTTTTCACTGGTTTTGATGCTGTGCTGCATAGCTTCAAAAACTGCTTCTGTAATTTCAGTTGCGGTTTTCTTTGTTACATTTTTCTGATGTTTACACACGAAATCGATTAGTTCTTGTTTAGTCATTGACCTCTCCTCTTAATATAGTTTTTTGCCGTCAAGGGCATTTAGTAGTGCACCAATACTTGCATCATAACACATGCGCAAGCGACGACAGCTATCAGGATTATGGCATTTGCCTAGAAAAATGTGCAAATTGCAATAACCTTTCTCTTTTTATGGCACAAAAATGTAGTTCATTGAGATTTTTTTTAATAGCTAAAACCAAAATGAGTACTTGGTACCCAATCAAGATGTTCTAATAACCAAATAAATATTCTTCTGCTTTAAAACACACTTTAGATAACTGGCTAACATTATTTTTTGTCTTCATTTTTCTTTTTTGCAGTATTTTTTTCTCCCATAACAATAAGAGGCGGCTCTTTTTTTAATATAGCTCGTTCATTGAACACCACCTCTCGTACACCTTCTTGACTCGGTATATCAAACATGACGTTGAGCATTGCCGACTCAAAAATTCCTCTCAAGCCACGGGCTCCTGTTTTCTTTTCGCACGCTTTTCTGGCCGCAGCTATGAGAGCTTCTTTAGTGAAACGCAACTGTACCCCGTCGAGCTCAAAAAGGCGGCAGTACTGTTTGGTTATTGAATTTTTTGGTTCTTCCAAAACCTTGATCAAAGCTTCCTCATCTAGGGCATCCAAAACTGCCCAGACAGGCAAACGCCCAATAAACTCAGGAATTAAACCAAAACGCAATAAATCTTGAGTTGTGACTTCGTGAGCTAGGTTTACTTTTTTTTCTTGATTCTTGTGAGTCGAACCAAAACCCAAACCCTTTTTACCAATACGCGAGGCAATAACGTTTTCTAAACCAGAAAATGCTCCCCCACAAATAAATAAAATTTGTGATGTATCAACTTTTATAAGTTCTTGATGGGGATGCTTTCTGCCCCCACGAGGAGGAACATTGCAAACACTGCCTTCAATAATTTTAAGTAAGGCTTGCTGAACTCCCTCACCCGACACATCCCGCGTAATACTTGGATTTTCACCCCTGCGCGTAATTTTGTCGATCTCATCGATATAGACAATTCCACGCTCTGCAAGTTTAACGTCGCCATTGGCAGCGTTAAGTAGGTTGGCAATAATGCTTTCAACATCTTCACCGACATAGCCGGCTTCGGTAAGACACGTTGCATCAGCGATGGTGAAAGGTACATGTAGAAGATTGGCCAAACTTTGTGCGAGCAAGGTTTTACCTGATCCAGTTGGACCAATTAGCAATATATTGCTTTTTTGCAGTTCTACATCGCTGGTATCGAGCGGAGAGAATATACGCTTGAAATGATTATGAACTGCAACCGACAGAACTTTTTTCGCTCGCTCCTGACCAATGATATGACTATCCAGTACAGCCTTGATCTCAGAGGGCTTCAAAAGTTCAGGTTTTTTCGATTCAAATGCAGCTCCCTCTTCGTCAGAGGCAATAATCTCATTGCAAAGAGAAATACACTCTTCACAAATATAGACGGATGGACCTGCCACCATTTTTTTTACTTCGCGCTGAGACTTTCCACAGAAAGAGCATAACAGCACCGCATCTTTTTTATTATTCACAAAAAACCTACCTAATATTATTTTTTGGGAACAGCGTGCCGTTCAACCACTTTATCAACAACGCCATATTCAATGGCCTCATTGGCACCCATATAAAAGTCTCTTTCTAAATCAAGCTTTATTTTTTCAATCGGCTGTCCCGTATGATGAGACAAAATACCATTGTTCATTTCTTTTATTTTGAGCATTTCTCGAGTAGTAATCTCTATATCGGTTGCCTGCCCTCGAGCACCACCGTGAGGCTGATGTAACATTACTCGGCTATGAGGCAAAATATAGCGTTTTCCCTTTGCTCCTGCCGCCAACAGAACCGCCGCCATCGACGCGCACATTCCCACGCACACAGTAGACACATCGCACTTTACGTATTGCATAGCATCATAAATAGCGAGCCCTGAATTCACCACTCCGCCTGGAGAGTTTATATACATAACAATATCTTTTTCGGGATCTTCGCTTTCCAAAAACAAGAGCTGAGCAACAATAGAATTGGCAATCTGATCCTCAACCGTAGCGCCAAGAAAGATGATTCGGTCTTTTAATAAACGCGACCAAATATCGTAAGCTCTTTCACCTCGAGGTGTTTGCTCTATGACGGTAGGGGGATAGTAAGAATATATTTTTTCACTCATTTTTGCTGATCCTCTTTTAGAACTTAAATTAGACACTTTAGGGTTTGACTATAACTTTATTAACAACCGCCCCATTATCATCAAGATGATAAATAATCGGCACTCCGGTCGCAATCTCCAACTTGACAATATTTTCATCAGAAATTTTTTCTAAATGCTTGATTAAGGCCCGCAATGAATTGCCATGGGCCGATACCAAAACAGTTTTTCCGGCTCTTACTCGAGGTTCAATTTCCTTTAAATAATAAGGAATTACTCGGGCACATGTATCTTTTAAACTTTCACCGTTGGGGGGACGCACATCAAAGCTGCGACGCCATATTTGAACCTGTTCAGCCCCATATTTCTCTCTTATTTCATCCTTATTCTGCCCTTGCAAGTCACCATAGTGGCGCTCGTTAAGTGCCTGATTACAATAATATTCCTTGGGAACCCTGCCCTCCAAAATAATTCTTGCAGTCTCTTGAGCTCTTATTAATGCAGAGCAAAAAACTGCATCAAAGCTATAGGACTTCAAGGATTCTTTGGCACGCAAAGCTTCCATACGACCTTGTTCACTCAACCTTACATCGACAAATCCTGTAAAAATATTTTTCTGATTCCACTCAGATTGTCCATGACGGATGAGGATTAAAACGCCGCCCATTGTGCCTCCTTAGCTTCTTTATCCACCTAATTTTGTGAAGAATTTCATTGTTAAAGAACCTAAGGGGTTGATCCAAGTTATGCAAACAAGCTTCATAAATTATTTAAACTTGTTTTTTCCAAAAAAAATTAATTGGGCTTTGCAAAAAATATTTCGCAAAGCCCATCGCTACCACCAAAAAATATTTATGTAGTAGAACTTTTAGCAAAAAAAATTAGCCAAAGATATCGAGTCCATATTGAGCTACCAGGGGAGCAATAACCAAAGCAACCACACTCATGAGCTTGATCAAAATATTGAGCGACGGGCCAGAAGTATCTTTAAATGGATCGCCAATAGTATCACCAGTTACAGCTGCAGCATGCCGTTCAGATCCTTTTCCGTGATTTTCTGCAATATTTTTTGGTTCTTCTTCGATCTGTTTCTTGGCGTTATCCCATGCCCCACCTGAATTGGACATGAAAATTGCCAACAAAACTCCTGAGGATGTGGCGCCAGCCAAAACACCGCCCAAGATAAGTCCCGTGCGGTCCAAAAGACCAGCAATCACCGGCACCAAAATTGCCAATATTCCAGGGTTCACCATCTCTCTGATGGCTGCTTGAGTAGAAATATCAACGCAGCGCGCATGATCAGCATGAGCATTTCCTTCCATCAACCCAGGAATTTCTCTAAACTGGCGACGAACTTCTTGAATCATTTTAAATGCAGCATTTCCAACCGCTTTCATCGCCATCGAAGAAAACAAGAATGGCAACATGGCCCCAACAAAAAGTCCCGCCATCACATGAGGACGACTAATATCAATGACGATTTCAGATGGAGTTTTGCCAAATGCCAAACCTATTTGAGTTTGATAGGCACCAAACAATGCCAATGCGGTAAGAGCTGCTGAGCCAATCGCAAAACCTTTTCCTATGGCTGCAGTGGTATTTCCAACCGCATCAAGATTATCAGTGCGCTCGCGTACTTTTGGATCGAGCCCTGCCATCTCAGCGATACCGCCGGCATTATCAGCAATAGGACCATAAGCATCAACAGCCAGCTGAATACCAGTGGTTGAAAGCATACCGAGAGCTGCAATAGCAATTCCATACATACCAGCGATTTGATAAGCAGCAATAATAGCAGCAGCGATCAACAAAATAGGTATACCTGTTGATCTCATTCCAACCGCCATACCTGAAATCACAGTTGTCGCTGATCCTGTTCCGCATGCAGCAACAATTTCATTTACTGGTGCACGATTTTTTGCGCAGTAGTATTCGGTGATAAAACCAACTCCCACGCCTGAAATTAATCCTGCTGCCATGGCGCCAAAGAGCCCCCATTTTTGGTAAATCACTTGACTGCCTGGCACATAGAACCAATCAGGAACCAAAAGATGAATCGCCGCAGCTGCGCCCACCAACATCAAAAAACCTGCAGAATAAGTTCCCATGTTGAGCGCAGTTTGTGGATTTCCATTCTCAGAAGTTCGCACCCAAACAGTTCCAAGAATAGATGCAATAATTCCAATAGACGCTAAGATCAGCGGCAGATAGACGAATACTAAAGTAGGTTCAAACTGTTCGATATTTCCATTGGCAAATCTCACCGTCGCTAAGGTTGCACCGATGATCATTGAAGAGACAATAGCACCGACATAAGATTCAAATAAATCTGCCCCCATACCAGCAACATCGCCAACATTGTCACCAACATTGTCGGCAATCACAGCAGGGTTTCGCGGATCATCTTCAGGAATACCGGCCTCAACTTTTCCTACCAAATCTGCTCCGACATCGGCTGCTTTAGTAAAAATTCCTCCACCCACTCGAGCAAATAAAGCGATGGATGAAGCGCCCATGGAAAATCCAGAGATGATCATCAGCACATCTTCAATATGACTGTCACCAGATAAAGCAGGAATTGATTGGTACAAAATAAATAAGAGGCTTAGTCCCAATACGCCCAAGCCCACAACCGACATTCCCATGACGGTACCGCCAGAAAAAGCGATATTTAAAGCCTTGGATAAGCTCGTACGCGCAGCTGCAGTTGTACGCACATTTGCCGCAGTAGCAACGCGCATTCCAAAAAAACCAGCTAACCCTGAGCAAAAAGCGCCCGCGGCAAAAGCTGTTGCCTGCAACATAAAAACTGGTTTACCCCAGTGAGACAATGCTAAACAAGCCGAGATTGCTACAACGAAGTAAAACAAAAGTTTGTACTCTCGTTTCAAAAAAGCCATTGCTCCTTCTCTAATGGCTTGAGAGATTTCCACCATGCGAGCATTTCCAGCATCTTGAGCATTGATGCGATAACTCTTTATCCCAGCAAAAATAAGAGCCAAAAGCCCTACCACCGGGGCTACAAACAAAATTGTTTCCATCCATTTCACTCCGTAAAATATTAGAAGCTATTCAACTTCAGCTATGTTTAAACATCCAGAAAAACTCTAGCGCAACCTTTTTAAGCGGTTTTTTTATCTTCATCTTTCAAATAAATTCCAAAATTTCTCTTGGACAACCAAATAATTTGGAGCAAAAAAATTTAGGTAAAATACCACGAGGTTGTATTAGCTTAAACAGAGCTAAAACTATTCAAAGTTTATTACCGGTTAACGGATAAGTTCTTATGGGTCAACTGCGAGGACATAGGCAGTTTTTTTTTGGCTCGCTACTAAGTAAAACTTATTAGCAGCCTGTAGATCTTCAGCAGCTATGGCCTACCACATATAACTTTTAGAGCTCCTTTGATACTTTTGCTTTTTAAAACGTCGACAATAAAGTTTTTCACGTCAACACTGTTAACAAACACTGGATTAGCAGTGCCAATATCGTGGGTAATACCATATTTTACCTTCACTTTTTCTTTCGCATAGGTTTTAAAAATCTGATCCCAGATTATTAAAATACCGCCATAATTTCGATCTAAGTAACATTTGTTGCTGCCATGGTGCACGCGGTGATTGGAAGGTGTGTTGAGAAAATATTCTAAGATACCCAGATTTCCAATGCACTGGGTATGAATCAAAAACTGATAGGCAAGAACAATAGTACTCGCGCTTACCACCATCCACGGATGAAAACCCAGAAGAGCTAAAGGTGCATAGGCTATCCATGCGTAAAATGGCGTCAGCCATGGCAAGCGAAGAGCTGTTGATAAATTAAATTCGCTTGAACTATGATGCACACTATGAGCCACCCACAATACTCTAATTTCATGTTCGAGGCGATGTTTCCAATAATAAAGAAAATCTGCCAAAAACACGCAGAACAACAAATTGCTAAAATTCGTTTCAAAATTAAAAATTTTATAGTGATAAACCAATGCAAGACCACCGAGGGTGAATCCTATAGTCAAAAAACGCTTAATAAAAAAATAGCCGAAATAAACACCTATATTGCACATGGTCTCAGTTTTTTTTCTACGCCCAAGCGCAATGATAATAAAAGATTGGATAACAGCAAAAGCTGTTAAAAAGAGTGTCATGTTGCCTATAGATTTGGCGAACACCTCGATATTATTGATGTCAAACACAATTTCGCCCCCGCTTTAGTGTTTACAGGTGATAGCAACGAGGGCGAATTTTTGTTGTACTACGCTAAACCCTTTCCCAATCGAACTGTGCTCTTGTGGCTTCGCCATAACTCGTCAAAGCTCCACGAGCCCCAGTGGCATTTTCTCGTATGAAAACCCAGTTTTGAAAACTAGAAAGTCTACCAAAAATTTTTGTTGCCATAGTTTCTGGGCCTACGGCACGTAAATTTGCTTCCATAGTACTAAGAGCATCAGGCGACAAAGATGCTCGCTCTTCTAAAGCCAAACGCAGCTCATCAGGAAAATCGATATCATCAAGAACAAATGTCAAAAGCCCAAGTTTGTGCGCATCATTAACCGAAAGTTTTTTACCACAACATTGTTGATAAGCCGCTTCAAGCTCAGCTTTGTGACCATAAAATCGGGTTTCAAGCCGACTTAAATCATTCCAACCAAGAAGCAATCCCTTGTTGATGGGGCTCAAAATAATTGGCGAAGAATCAGGTGTATCGAGTGCATAGCTTCTATCGGCGACAAATAATAATTCTGCAAGCACACCCGCAAAAGCAGATGATTCATCCACCGTGCACATGATGGAGCGAGAAGATGTATCCATGCGCTTTAAAACTCTTCCAGTATGAAGTAAAAGTTCTCTTAAAAACCAGTGTGCATCGGGCTTGAGTCCATCGTAGAGCGGGCGTTCAGCTTGCAAGATCAAGTCTTGATCGCCTTTGGTGGAGATATGCCACAAGCCATAATCTTTATAAAAAAAGCGCAAACGCAGTATAGCGTCATCAAGTTCACGAAAAGTTTTTAATATCCACAACTCACTGCCTGCTTCGAGCATGCTCGAACTATTATCTGGTTCAGCTTTTGTTGGGGCCTTAATGGTGATGTGAGCGATGCGATTGGCTTTTAGGGAAACTTCTACGTTTTCATAAGAAAATCCTTCATTTTCTACCCTAGGCTCAATGCTAGGCCAATCGATACCTTTGAGATTTTCAGCAGCTTTTTTGTATTTTTCTTTTTCTAAAACCAAAGCTTCATCCCATTTTGATTTAGCGTAGCTTTCATCTACCAAACCGAGATCCTTAGCTTTTTGCCCTTTAAATCCTTCGGCCAATGTACAAAAAACATCAGCAATATCGCGACGAACAGCTCGTTTATCCACTAAACGGGTAAGCCCTCCGGTGCCTGGCAATACTCCCAAAAGCGGTACTTCAGGCAGAGATACGTTGGCATTTTTGTCGTCGATCAAAATAATACGGTCGCATGCTAAAGCCAGCTCATAACCGCCACCTGCTGCCGTGCCATTGAGTGCGCAGATAAATTTTTTGTTGGAATATTTAGAGGCTTCTTCAATGTAAAGGCGCGTTTCATTGGTGTATTTGCAAAAATTAACCTTAAAAGCATGACTGCTTTTTTTAAGCATGTAGATGTTTGCTCCCGCACAAAAAATCTGCGGATGAACACTGGTAATTGTGACCACCTGCACGTTTGGATGCTCAAATCTTAGGCGATTGATGGCATCATGCAGTTCAATGTCTACACTTAAATCGTAGCTGTTGAGTTTGAGAGGTGTGTCACCGCGCAAACTTTTTTCGGCATTGATACTAAAAAAAATAGTAGCTTCGTCATTATCGATTTTGAGTTTGAGGTGCTGATAATTGTGCGGCGAAGTTGAAAAAGAAAAGTGCGTGGGTTCAAAAGACTGCTTAGCAGACATGGCGTGCTCCTTTCAAAAAAACTATAATTTCTGAAAGCTTATCACGCCATGTTTGATTCTAAAAAGACTAGATGTCTCTCTTAGTTAGTAGCATTTTTTGATAATGTCTCCGTAACCTTTACAATCGCCACCACATTCACCTGCATCGATAGATGCCTGAAGTGCAGCTTTTTGATCAGATTTCTTCTCGTATCCTGCAGCTTTAAGTTGGTCTTTAATCTCTCCACAATCGATTGATCCGCCACCGAGAATACTTGAAATGCCTGATATCACCTTGCTTCCCAAGTTTTTTATTCCGCTTACAACGCTTTTGACAGTATCGATCAAAAACTGATCTTGATTTTGGCCCAATTCCAAAGATTGAGTATCATCATTTCCCATTGATTGGACATCTTGATTAGAGAATGCTGCAAAGCTTACAAACAAAGAAAAAACACAAACATTTAATAGTTTCAACATAATTTTCACCCTTTATTGTGACTTATTATTCAATGCTCATTACCTAACAATTAAACAGATAAATATCATACATAAAAAACAGTTTATTAAATTTTATTTAACTAACTAAAAAGACTTAGAAATCATCCAAGCCCAGACAGGTGTTGTGCTTTTACATGCAGTATGCAAAAGTCTGCGACTGTAATGCTAACCTGGCCTAAAAACAGATAGAGCCGAGCTGTGACAAATTTCCAAGTAGTTGGATTTTCGCACGAAGTCTCTTGTCGGGCAGATTTTTTTAAGAAGATATTCACATCATGGCAACTCAATCTACATTGACAAAAAATAGCGAATCAAATCTCGACACATTGGCATTTGCTCGCAAGTGTGCCCTTGCAGCCGACGATAAAAAAGCAAGCGATATTCGTATCATCGATGTTTCAAAACTCACTAGTTTTGCAGATTATTTTGTCATTTGCTCTGCTCCCAGCGAGCGTCAGGTACAAGCCATCATTGGAAACGTAGAAGATACCATGCGCAAAGATGGCTTTAAACCTCTTGGTGTTGAAGGCCTTGAAACTTCTTCTTGGGTTTTGATTGATTTTGGCGATGTTATCTTTCACTGTTTCACCGATGCAGCGCGTGAATACTATGATTTAGAAGGTTTTTGGATCGATGCCCCAAAAATTGATATCTAGATGAAATTTGTGCTTTTCATGCCCACTCGGGCCTTAAAAGATCCACTTATCTTAGAAGGAAATGATTACCTCAAAAGAGTGCGCTCGCCCTGGGGCGCGCAAGCACATTTTATCAATCCCAAAAAAGCTATCCACGAAGATCGAGCAGCACAAAGAATCGAGGCAGAAAGCCAAGATCTATGGCAAAAAAGCTCTGGCTTTTACCGCATTGCACTGAGCGATAGAGGAAAAAAATTTTCATCCGAACAGTTTTCTTGCTGGCTCAATAATTTTAGCTTTGGCCAGCCTAAAATAGCTTTTATCATTGGCGGAGCCTTTGGGCTGAGCGAAAAAATTATCCACCAATGCGATGCACATCTTTCCCTTTCAGATATGACACTGCCTCACCGCATGGCTTTTTTAATGCTTTCAGAACAAATCTATCGGGCTTATGAAATACAGCGCGGAAGCTTGTATCATAAATAAAAATCAGTTTTAAAATTCAAAAAATTTTTAAAATAATTTCATCACTGCTGTAACGAATAAATTTTGAGGTAAATATGAAAAAATTTTTGGGCGCAACAGCATTATTGCTATCGGTGAATATTTCCTTTGCCAGTATTACAGTTCATACAGACTCTGCCTTCCTCAAACAACATTGTTTATCCTATACGAGCCGATATCGATGCAAAAAAGATTATAAAAACTGTTACTGGAGCGATATGAGAGATTCATGCAGAGCACGCCGCACATTCGAAAGCTGCGAAGATATTGATAACCGAAGCTACTGCAGAGACAGAATCCAGTGTTACTGGAGCACACAACATTTTGGTTGCCATACTATCAGGGAATAGAATTAGAGACTGTGAATAATGTTTTAAAACAAGAAATTTTTGTGGCAGAAAAATTTTTCCAATCATCGTCCCAAATTTGCTTGCACTGCCAGATGATGGCGATGTTTTTTATGCTCTCTCTAATCGCATAAATTATACTGCTGGCTGTTGTATGCTCAAACTGGTGATGATTTTTGGAAAAAGGGATAGAATATGCACAATAACGATGGCCTCATTGCAGCTTATATTTTTGACTGCCAAGGCGGAGCACGAGCAATTGAATGGGCTGAAATTGAAAATTTTGACCCTGCTCAAGGTTTTTTGTGGGTACACATTGACTATTCAGCTCAAAAACCAAAAAGCTGGCTAAAAAAATGTGGCTTAGATAGCTTAGAGTACCAAGCTCTGACCGCCAAAGAATCAAGACCACGTAGCGTAGCTACCACCAACGGCATGACCATATTTTTGCGCGGACTTAATATCAACCCAGGGCAAGATCCTGAGGATATGGTTTCGGTGCGAATATTTCTCAATAAACATATGCTCATCACGAGCAGGCGACGTAAAATTCTTGCCATAGAAAACGTGGTAGAACACATAGCATCACAGAACAGCCCTAAGAGCACCATGGAATTATTTTTACTGCTCAATAATTTTCTCAATGAGCGAATTGAAAATTTTATTAACAAGCTCGAAGATCGCGTGGAAGACTTAGAAGAGCAGGTACTTTCTAGCGATTCACGTATTTCGAGGGAAACCATTATGGATCTAAGAAGAGAAGTGATTTCTCTAAGAAGATATTTGGCTCCTCAGCGTGTGGCACTGCAATCCCTGCTTAACAGCCAAAACCCAATTATCAGCGAAGACGACAAAATAAATTTAAGCGAAGCTATCGAAAAAATTGTGAGATATCTTGAGGAACTTGACGCCGCCAAAGAAAAATCGGCAGTGAGCTTTGAAGAGCTGAGCAATCAGATTTCTGAAAATATGAATAAGCGCATGTACATAATGTCGCAGGTTACCGTAATTTTTTTGCCTTTAACATTTATTACTGGTCTGTTGGGCATGAATGTCAGAGGAATTCCTGGAGAACGTTACAGTTGGACCTTTATCATTGTCTGCAGCATCTGCGCTTTTATTGGTCTTACTTTGCTTGGCCTATTTAGGAAAAAACGCATGATGTAAAAACTATCAATGTCTGTGCAGCCAAACCTTGCCCCCCAATTTAATTACCAATGCAAAAAACTATGGCAATCGTATGGGCTGTTGTGGATAAATAGGCATGGCAAAGATCTGAAGGTCGGTCAAATAACTAGAGTATAAAAGCATTTTTTTGAAAATACCCAGCTATCGAAACCTAAAATATGGACCTAATACCTCGATCTTTTACGCTACAACCAACAAAATCCAGATTCTAGAAAAAAGCGATGGGGCTCATCGCTTTTCCATCAACGTTTGGGTATGACTAAAAACCTATATTTTTGACCAATAATAGGCTGTGCATGAATAAGCATTCCCGGGAGCTCCTAAAACTTGCTTGCTTGCACCTATCGCCAATGGTCCAGCGATATGTCCAGAATCGCCATCGCTAGCTTGCCAATAAATAGTGGTGTTCCATGGAACAGCTTTATTAGTGTTGTTAGTAATGGATGGAGTTTTAGCAACGTCCTGGTGCGAGCCCGGATTAGTGCAAGTTAAGTTCACTTTAATATAACGATCGCGAGCAGCCATGCTGGTGAAGCTAGCTAAAGCTATGCTAACTATTAGCATATTTTTAATTCTCATATTTCTTCTCTCCTGTTTAATCGACCAGTTATCGGCCAAATCCTGCTTTGGCTTTTGTTAGGGAATGACTTAGTAGAAAAGATTCAAATTAGGGAATTTTTCATACGTTTAGGGGTTACTTTGATTATCAAACAACGAACGAGTTGATAAATAGCCAGTTAAGCCATGGTCACTGCCCCGATTAATATTAATCATGGGCAAATCAAAGCCCATGTTCCAAACTATTTTATTATCGATATGTTCCATGAGACTTCGAGTATAAGAAGCGTCGTAAGATTTTTTTGAAAACGCCCACCAATCAAGCCCAGCATTTTGGGGCAAAACAATTATCTTATTTTCTAAATGTTCATAGAGCTTGCAAAAACCCAAAAACTCTTTCTTTATGAAGGCATTTTTTCTAGCGTAGCAATTTCAATGAAATTACCATCATAAATATTGCCTAAGTTAATTCTCTCAAAAGAGTCCATTTTAATAATCACATTTTGCGTCTTTTTTTCTCCATTAGGCGCCAGCCATGTCCAAATAAAATGCCGATGGAAATTATGGTTTCTAGCACTTAAAGTCGAAAAGCCATGATTGTCTATCTTAATATCGCAATTTAGACGATATTCATGGGGGCCTTCGTGGGGATTTTTGCTGATGGTCAGAAAAAAATATTCGGGGAAGTTTTCTTCATCACTAGAAATATACAACTTCCAGTTGCCCGATAGGTCTGGCAAATCATCTGCTGAGGCAAAGGCTTGCATAAAATTAAAAAATACTGCGATTAATATGAAAAACCTTGCCACCATCCTAGAACTCTCCCACTTAATCAATACTAGAAAGATCAACGAGTATAAGTTTTGGATTTACAATTATATTTCTTTAGTTTTAACCGAAGTTTTTATGCCTTGCTGGCATGATTAAGATATAAATCTCACAAAAAACCTTTGCAATTTATTACTTGTTCTTAACAATTTAAATACACTTTAAAACAATATAAAACACTCGACTTATAGCCATAAAAATATCGGTCATTTCCCCCAATTATTGAAACCTAAATTTTAAGACCAAATTCATATCTATTAATGAAAAATCCGAGCACGATATCGCGCATAGTATCGGACTTAGAAAAATAAATAGTTTTTAGCACCAGCCGTTTTAATCTTGTTCGTAGAGTCAAATGCTTTCGCAAAAAACTCTATCGGTGAACAAATGGGAAGGGATATTTCTTTACAACAATTTTGGGGCACGACCGCAATTTTTTATAGTCTCTAAGCTCTATTTTTTATTTCTCTTGACCGGACGCGAACTTGATTCCTTCGCTTTAAGAGCTGCTTTTTTGCTTGGTCCGCGAGATTTTTTTGATGTTCTTTTGCTGCCTTTTCTTTCGGCTAATTCAAAATCAATGTGACCACGATCAATATTTACATTGATAAGCCTTACTTTAACCTTCTGCCCTACCGCTATTATTCGATTAGATCCGCTCACAACCAAAGACATTTTTTCTGCTACAAAATGCACATGGGTTTTAGCAATGGTAGCAATATGCACCAATCCTTCGACGTGATGTTCGATCACTCGCACAAAAAAACCAAACTCAGTGCAAGAAACAATCACAGCATCAAAAACTTCTCCCACCCGCGAAGACATAAAAGATGCAGCAAAAAGACGATTGATTTTTCGTTCTAAATCGGTGGCCTTGATTTCCTTTTGAGTAATAGCCTCTGCAATTAAAGCCATCTTTGATTCAGGAATTTTTTTGTGACTCTTTTTCTCAAACAACTGATAGCGAAGCTGACGGTGAACCACTAAATCCGCATAACGTCTAATAGGCGAAGTAAAATGCAAATATGCTTTAGAGGCTAACCCAAAATGTCCGAGATTTTTCTCACTATAGCGCGCCTGCATCATAGCTCTAAGCAAAAGCGAGTTGAGGGTCTCTTTGTAATCGCTATTGGCAAAAGTTTTGATAATTTTTTGCAGATCTTTTGGATCATTTACATGAGATGCGTTAGTTTTAACGCCGCCCTTCAACACACCAAATGCATGAGCAGTTTTGAAAAAATTCTCTAATTTTTCTTCATTGGGTGATTCATGAACCCGAAATATACTAGGAATTTTCTTTGCCTGAAAATACTGCGCAACAAGTTCATTGGCAGCTACCATCAAGTCTTCAATAATTTTATGAGACTCCAATCTATCTAATGGATTAACTGATATTGGCTCTCCTAAGTTATCAAGAGCGATTACGCTTTCAGTAATATCAAAATCAATAGCGCCACGGCGCTGACGTGCTTTGCGCAAAATAGTCGCTGCTTTCTTAAGCATCACCAAACTTTTTTGCACATCTTTAGGTATGAGTTTTTGTGATTTAAGCTTTTTATCGTAGAAATCTTGAACCTGACTATAGGTCAGTCGCGCTTTGCTGCAGATCAGTGATTCTTTAAGTTTGACATGCTTGATTCCGCCTTTGGGTCCTATTTCAAAACTTACCGACAAAGCAAGACGATCAACATTTGGCCTTAAGGAGCATAGACCATTGCTCAACTGCTCAGGCAACATGGGCACACAATGGCCGGGAAAATATATGCTGGTTCCTCTTAAATGAGCCTCTTCGTCCAGAGCTGATCCTATTTTCACGTAGTGGCTTACATCAGCTATGGCTACTGTCACCTCAATAGAGCTATTTTTCTGCCTAGCAAAAACCGCATCATCAAAATCTTTGGCGGTCTCACCATCAATTGTGCACAGTGCAAGTTCGCTGAGATTCGTACGCTTTTTTTTATCTTTAGCCGAAACTTTAGAACCAAAAATATCAGCCTCTTCTAAGGCTAGTTTAGAAAATTCAACGGGCACTTCTGCCTCTGCCAAGAATCGCTCAGTTTTAGCAGAGATGCTCAGCTCTGGTGCCATGACTTTAAGCACCATTACTGTTTGCCCCAGCTCATCGTCATGCTGTAGCAAAGCTTTGACTTTGGCCTTTTGAGCAATAGGTAATTCGATCTTAGAACTAATTCTTTTGACTCTATAGTGCCTATTAGCAGAGATAACAAAATCTTCGGCACCACGTTTATGGTAGTGGCCAATGATTATTTTTTTGTCTCTATAAACTTTGGTGGTTTTAATGAAATTCTTGGGATGTTCGGAAGAGTTATTATTTTTTTTCATGAGGTACTTTCAATAAGCTTTACGTGAGATTGAAACTTTAATTTTTTGCTAAATGCAGGCTTTGAGCCACTATAACACCAACACTAAAGCCGCACAATCTTTATGTTAAATGAGATAATAAAGGGGATAAAAATCTTCAATTTATACGCACCACGTATTTGAGCCATACAATAAATCTTGAATTTGTGTGCTCTTTGCCCGTGCTTTAACATCTTTATCCTGAGCATCTTTCAAACTTTCATAGGTCCGTCTTTCCACATTACGAAATACACCAATCATCAAAGGAAATTCAGGCCATTGCATAGAAGCTAAAATAGAAGCTTTCAATGAATTTTTTGGTTCATGAAGCATTAATCGCGCATCATGACCATTAACTAAGATAGGTGTTAGCTTATCGGTATCAAACCCGATGCCTTTTAGTCCTTGAGCAAATAAAAGTGGCTCGTTGTCCTTCAACACAAGAACATTGTGGTCTTTTTGATTTTTGTCTCGCGCATGTTCAAATGCATCATCATTAAACACTACACACGTCTGCATAATCTCTACAAAAGAGGTTCCTTTGTGCTCAATAGCAGCCTTAAGAACATTCCCCAAATGTACAGCATCGTTATCAATTGCCCGTGCAACAAAACCAGCTCCTGCTGAAAGCGCAAAGGAAACAGGATTGATGGGTTCTTCTAGAGAGCCAAATGGAGTTGACTTTGCCTTTTGCCCTCTCAAAGAAGTAGGTGAATATTGCCCCTTTGTTAAGCCATAGATCTGATTATTGAATAACAAAACGGTAATATCGATATTTCTACGAATCAAATGAAGCAAATGGCTTGCACCGATGGACAAGCCATCTCCATCACCCGTTACCAAAAATACGTCTAGTTCAGGCCGAGCTAACTTTAGACCAGAAGCAATTGCCGGACCACGACCATGAATGGTGTGAAGACCATAGGTATTCATGTAATAAGGAAAACGCGCAGCACAACCAATACCAGACACAAATACAGCATTTTCTTTTTTGATTGATAAATCTGCTAGTGTTTTTTGCACAGTAGCCAAAATGGCGTAATCACCACACCCAGGGCACCAGCGCACTTCATTTTCATTTTGATAATCTTTTCTGGTCAAGCCCTTCATCGTCTTGCCTCATGTGCAATAGCACCACTATTTTTTACGTGACTAATAATTTCTTCTACCAAAAATGGTTTTCCCGTCATCTTGGTGAAACCGCTCGCATCTATCAAAAACTGCGCTCTCAATATTTTTCTCAACTGCCCTTGATTTTGTTCCACCACAACAACTTTTTTAAAGCCCCGCATCATATCCCCAACTTCATCGTGAATAGGATTCATAAGTCGAATGTGGAGATGTGCCACACGATGCCCTTCATTTTGCAAATCTATAGTTGCCTGGCGAATCGCGCCAAAAGTTCCCCCAAAACCTACCAACAAAACATCTCCTTCTTTATCTCCAAATAATTCTGGAGCAGGAAGATGCTTCTTTACCTTGTCAACTTTTTGGGAGCGGATCACACTCATGCGTTGATGATTGTCTGGATCATAGCTCACTTTTCCAGAAAGCATATCCTTTTCTAAGCCACCTAGCTGATGGATGGTGTCTTCTTTTCCAGGAAGCACCCACGCACGAGATAAAAATTGTTTGTTTCTCTCATAGGCCCTAAACGGCTTTGAGTAAGGCTCATGATTGAGGGCAATGGGTTCAATCTCTTCAAGTTTGGCAACTTTCCAAGGCGCTGAACTGTTAGCAATAAAGGCATCGCTTAAAATCACTACAGGGGTCATAAAGTTGATGGCTATTCTTGCAGCATCAATGGCCGCATTAAAACAATCTTCTTGGCTAAATGCCGCGATCACCGGCAAAGGTGCTTCGCCATGACGGCCATAAATTGCTTGCAACAAATCCCCTTGTTCAGTCTTGGTTGGCATTCCCGTAGATGGGCCTGCTCGTTGCACATCGATAACAATCAAAGGCAACTCCACCATCACGGCATAGCCAAGCGCTTCTGCTTTTAGGGCAAAGCCTGGCCCAGAAGTTGCCGTAACGCCAAGGCTTCCACCGTAGGATGCTCCAATGGCTGCGCAAATAGCTGCCATCTCGTCCTCTGCTTGAAAGGTGGTGGCTCCAAAAGCTCGTGCATGAGCAAGCTCATGCAAAACATCTGAAGCAGGTGTGATGGGATAGCTTGCATAAAAAAGCTCTAAGTTTGCTTTCGCGCTGGCAGTAATAAGACCAAGAGCCAAAGCCTTGTTACCTGTGAGTGCTCGATAGATACCTGGCTTTAAGGGCGCCTCATTGACGATTTTTGGCGCAGGAAAAGTCTCGGTATTTTCCCCATATAAAAATCCCGCCTGAAAAGCCAAGAGATTTGCTTTTTTTAACTCCAAGCGATTGCTAAATTTTTCTTCGATAAAACGAAGTTCTTTTTCTTGATCGCGAGAGAAAAGCCAATAAAGCAGGCCCAGACAAAAGAAATTCTTGCACTTTTGTATCTCGCGTGTACTCAGCTCGGTTTCCTTCAATGCCAAACGCAGAAGGCTGTTCATATCGATGGCAATAAGCTGAAAGCTGCTTAACGAACCATCCTCCAAAGGATTATTGTTATAGCCAGCTTTCTTAAGCGCGAGTTCACTAAACGCGGCGCTGTTGACGATCAAAAGACCACCCGCACTCAGATCTTTGATGTTGGCTTTGAGTGCAGCCGGATTGAGGGCAACTAAAACCTCAGGCTGATCCCCCGCGGTAAAAATTTTATGATTAGCAAACTGAATTTGGAAACCTGAGACTCCAGCCAAAGTACCGGCTGGGGCTCGAATTTCAGCAGGAAAATCAGGCATGGTAGAAAGATCATTGCGGTCGTGAGCACAGGCTTTTACCCACTCACTTCCGAGTAATTGCATACCGTCGCCTGAGTCTCCAGCCAAACGCACAATGGCACTACGCAGGAAAGATGGCTCTTTCTCCATAATCAAGTCCTTAATTTCGCAAACAGCATTTTTAATCTCGCACGCACAAACAGCATGCAGATTTTCGGCACATAAAAAAATAAGGTTGCCAAAAATATTGGGCATTAACAATACAGTAAATAGCTGCTTCTATATGAGAAAACTTATTGGGTTGATATTCCAATTATATTTTGCAGTCAATCTCGTGACTAAGAAGCACCCCTGTTTCGCTTAGCTTAGCGACTAAGGCTTTGATAATAAGTCCTTTTTGCGCAGCATCGGCCAGTTTTTCTCCGTAAATCTTATCGATATGAGAAGCAGGCGAAAAATAGCTACAATCTCCCCGTTGCACCAAAAAAATTAAAGCCGCCTCAAATCCATGTGATCGCATAAACATGAGTTCATCAATGTGCTTTTGCGCCCGAGTTGAAACAGCATCTGGAAATTGAGCTATACCATTCTTCATCAGGGTGACATTTTTAACTTCAAGGTAGCAATCTGCTTGATCCTTTAAACTCTCGCTTAGTAAAAAATCGATTCTTGAGCGCTGTTCTATGCCATATTTTACTTCCGTTTTAACAGTTTGGTAATGATGAAAATCTTCCATACAGGCGTGAGAAAAACTATTTTTTATCAAACGGTTAGGAAGCATAGTGTTAACTCCCACCCACTCACAGCCGATCTTGATGGCCTGTACCGAATATTTGAGTGTCCGCTTAGGATCGTCGTTTTTGGTCAAAAGAACTTCATTGCCCGCATCGATCAAACCAAGCATCGATCCGGTATTGGCAATATGAGCCACCACCTCTTCTCCGTTAGGCAATACTATGTCCATAAAAAAACGCTTTCGGCGGCACAATAATTTTCCCACCATGGCCGGCTTACTAAAGTTCATCACATTAACTCGCACATTACATAATTATTTTTTCATAGAGACGAACTTTGCCAAAAAACAAAGAGCCCGCAATAGGCCCTTCGAAGGAACGAGCGAGCATATAAAGTGCATTCAAAAACACATCACATGCCCTTAGCATTATACAATTTGTATCATTTTAACTTTGAGCACGCCTATTTTTAACGATCATGATCTTCGAATAATTCCCACAAGCCCAATATTGCAAGCAATTTCTAGAGCGTTTTTCTCATCATCAAGATCGCAATAGGCCCATACCTTCACTGTGCATGACTGTAGCACCCAAAGCGCAGATGAAAGACTCGGCTCATGAGAGTTAAAATCTTTTTCTTGAGAAATTTTTTTCTTGGTTATTTTGCGCTGATAAAGAGGCAAAAAATCTTTGGTACCACTGGTAACGATCAGCGTCTTAAGCCCTAATTTTTCTAGAGCACGCGCTATTTTGATTCCATCATATGCATCCATACCTCCAGGAATCATCTCCTCAACCGACAGCAAAACCCACACATCTTCGAATATGGCCGAAAGTTTTAAAAAAATTTCAAGCACAATCTCCATGCGCTTTTCAATAGACCAATCGCTAAAGCGAGGGGAAAGAATTCGCATTAATAGCCCATCATCATGGACAGCAATGACCGCACGCTTCATTCCTCTTTCTTTGAGTACATGAGCTGCTTTTACAAATTTTTCCACAACCTGAGCAAAAAAATCCTCATGCCACATGGATTGGGAATTTTCTTTGCCAGCAAAAAACAGTATGGGCGTAGATTTTTTATCAATTTGACTTAAAAGCTCATGGTCATCATCAATTGCCACTGTTAAAAATGTGCCAAGCTCAAAATCAAGCGGCACGGTGCTAATAAAATTATGCGATTTCATAGTCTTTGCCAAAAAAGAGGAAACAATGTCTAGTCAGAAATACCAAGTTGATAGCGGGCTCGATGTCTTAGTTAAAGAGGGATTTTCCCGCTTTTTAGGCAAACGTGTAGCAATTTTGGCTAATCAAGCAAGTGTAGATAAAAACCTTGATCACATTGTGCCCCTTGCCCTAAAAGATGGCGTCAAACTTGTGAAATTATTTGCTCCCGAACACGGATTTAACGGAATTATGCAGGATATGGAGCATGTGGGTGAGGCTTTTGATGATCGCCTAAAACTTCCCATCATCAGCCTTTATGGCGATCACAAAGAAAGTTTAAAATTACAAAGCAAGCACTTGGAAGATGTGGATATTTTATTGTGCGATCTGCAGGATATCGGTTCCCGCTACTACACTTTCCACTGCACTATTGCATGGGCCATGGCTGCATGCCAAAAAACCAACACCAAACTTGCAGTGATAGACAGACCAAACCCCATCAATGCCATCGATATTGAAGGAAACTTGGTTGAAAAAACTCATTTTTCTTTTGTGGGAGCCTACCCTCTGCCCAACCGGCACGGATTTAGCATGGGCGAGTTGGTAAATTATGTGCAGGATGCACTCGGCATAAATTTTGACACAGAAATTATTTGGATGAAAAACTATCGACGAGAATTTTATTTTGACGAAATCAATCTTCCTTTTATTTCTCCTTCTCCTAATATGCCGAGCTTAGAGAGCGCACTGGTCTACCCTGGCATGTGTCTGATCGAAGGCACCAATCTTTCCGAAGGCAGAGGAACTTGTACCCCTTTTTCTTTGGTAGGGGCACCATATCTTGATGCTTTAGAATTTAAAAAACGCATCGATCATTTTGATAATCCTGGAGTAAAAGTTCGCCCTTGTTCATTTAAGCCCAAGTTTCATAAATTTGCCGATCAAGACTGTAACGGAATTTTTATACACGTTCTTGATAGAAAAAGTTTTAGGCCGCTGCGCTTTGCACTGAGCGTTATAAAAGCTGCTATGTCTTTTGAAGGGTTTGACTGGCGACATGAAGCTTATGAATTTGAAACCGATAGGCTCGCAATCGATCTTCTTTTGGGCAGCGAATCGATTCTGAAAAAATTAGAAAACCAAAATAGCCTTGAGGATATTTTTAAAATGTATCAAGAAAGTGAGATGAGATTTAAACAAAAAAGGCTCCGCTATCTTCACTATCAATAAACTTTCTGGCAAATTCTCGAGTGAGTTTGCCTTTTGCTCTTGTTACCAAGCACCATCAAATATTTAACGTTCATAAGCTCTTGTAGCCGTTTACTTTTCAAGGCGGCGACATTGAGAAGAACTTCTCTTTTTTCCTTGTGTGCCTGAGCAATGATGTAAGAGGCATGCATCTCCACACTATGGGTATGCAAATGAGCCAAATATGCTTTTTCGCCCATAGAAAATCTTATAAAGCTCGCCTCGTCTTTCTTTTTATTAAAAAAATTAATTTTATCGAAAGGAACTTTAAGCCATTCATGACATACTTCTTCCTTGCTCACTATCAAGAACTCATCGATCTGCTCAAAGCTCTCGCTCTGTATTAATCTTGCTCTGTCCAAAAAAATGTATCGATTATTCTCGAGCGCCCATTTTATTCTTTCTTGAATATAGTGCTTAAAGTTAGGTGCATTGTTATTTTGAATTATTATTTGTTCATAAGGACTTAATTTCTCTAATTGTTCAGGCGCTTCATCTACCAGAAAATTGAGCAAACAATTATCCTTTTTATGGTCTTCATCAAAAATAATTATTTTTTGAACGGCAATAATATAATTTTTGCGATTAATTTTTTCTAACAACAATAAATCAATCCACAGATGGCATTTTTTTTCCTTGGCATAATTAATTTTTTCAACAAGCTCAGACATGACTTCTTGCGATATGATTTTAATTTCTTTCCATTGCTGAGCTACTCGATAAGAAACAGTTGGAAAACCAAAAAATTTTTTGCTCTGATATTTAATATCTTCGTGCCATAATTGCTGGTAATTCCCAGCAAGACACTGAGTATCAACATGAACTTTAGCAAGTAACTGAACTTCATTTTCAATTTTGTTTTCTCTTCCAGAAAAAAAGATAATAAAATTATAGTTTCCCGTGCGGGCATTTTCGAGCTGTTCCTTGACTATCTGCTTTAGCTCATAACTCACTTCAAACAATTTAATTTTTTCAAACGATAGAGATGCTTGTCCATTTTCAGAAAGTTCACTGTACTCAAGTAAAAAGGGATTATACGAGATTCCACCAGCCCATAATGAGCATGCAAGAAAAAATAATATGGATGGCAGAAATGTCATTGAACTAAATACCTACAGAGGCAAATTTGTCGGGTAGCATATTATTTCTCCCTGCAATTATGCCAACATTAGAGAAACATTAGATGAACCTCATTATTCCTCTTCAGCGCTTTAAAATTCAAAGGATAAACCTTACAAGTACGTAAATACTTAGAAAAATATTTTTTGTCTTATTAAATTTTTTTGCCAAAAACCATTTTATAAAGCCTTGATGATTTGGAACAAGATTTGTAAGTTTTTACTTGGGCTTGGCGAAATAATTTTTCAACCGTCTCACGATATTTTCTCACTTCTTTTTCAGATGAAAATTCTATCTCTACCTCAAATATCTCTTGATTTTGAGGATAACTTACATGATCAAACTCAAAAGTTATAAAATCTTCATCAATCACAACAGGCAAAATTATTCTTAAGTTGGAAAATGAACCAATAATTTGCAGACCGCTCTTAGCTGCTTTAAGCATACTTCCATAAAGCAAAAGTTTTGTTTCTTGATCCTTAGGATTAGGCGATAACAAATGATAAAAGGCATCGATAGGAGACAATAATTGTTGTTCCAATAATTGAGCTATGCTTGGGTTGATTTCTTCTTCATATTCCAAACGAACCGATAAATTATTTTTGCTTTTTTTATCAGCCAATGATTGCTTTGCACACATAAGATATGAATTGTTTTGTTTTCTCAATCGAAGACTTATACCATTTCGTTTGAGGGATAGGCTTGGTGTATCAAAATAAATATTTCTTTGCCTAAGAACCAAAATGCGCCCGCTCTTCATAGGTTCTAGAAAATGAAAAAAGTGATCAAAATCTGCTTTGGAGGCCAGGCGATATTTGAGCTCAATTTCTTTTTTCATTGGATATAACCTTAAACTTTTGTTTTTTTAACCACATCAACGCTCTATGCGTTCAAAAAAAGAGGCTGAATATGGAGTATCGTGTTGATCAAGATAGCATGGGAAAAGTTAATGTGCCCAAAAACGCTTACTATGGTGCACAGACTGCAAGAAGTTTAGAGAATTTTCCTATCGGCAATGAGCTTATGCCAAAAACTTTTATCAGGGCTTTGGCAATAACCAAGCAGGCCGCAGCACTCGCGAACAACAAGCTTGGACGTCTGAGTGAAGAAATAACACTTTTGATCGTGCGCGCAAGCAGCGAAATTATCGATGGCAAACTTTCTGAACAATTTCCTTTAAAAATTTGGCAAACCGGATCGGGCACCCAAACTAATATGAACATGAATGAGGTTATCGCCCACCGAGCAAACGAATTTGCAGGAAAAGAATTGGGCGCAAAATCTCCAGTTCACCCTAATGACCATGTCAATCTCAGCCAGAGCACTAATGATATTTTTCCGACAGCTATGCATGTAAGCGCTGCCATGGAAGTAAAATTTAATCTTTTGAAAAGCATCAATCAGCTAGCCACAACCTTTGAACATAAATCGAAAGATTTTAAAGACATCGTAAAAATGGGGCGCACTCATCTACAGGATGCAACACCCATAAGTTTAGGCCAAGAAATGAGTGGCTATGCAGCCCAGTTGCGCATGTGCGAAAAAGCTCTTCAAGAGACACTGCCATTCATCTATCAGCTGGCGGCGGGTGGCACTGCCGTTGGAACAGGACTCAACGCTCATCATGATTTTGCCAAAACTATAGCCTCGATCATCGCTCATAAAACTGGACTCGCTTTTGAAAGTGCTCCCAACAAATTTTGTGCCATGGCTGCTCATGATTCCTGCGCTTTGTTGTCAGGAGTTTTAAATACCCTAGCCTGTGCTTTTATGAAAATTGCAAATGATATTCGTTGGATGGCTAGTGGACCTCGAGGAGGTATCGGGGAAATTTTTATTGCAGAAAATGAACCAGGATCATCCATCATGCCTGGAAAGGTAAACCCTACCCAGAGCGAAGCTGCTACAATGGTTGCTTGTCAGGTGATGGGAAATCACACAGCCATCAGCATAGCCTGCTCACAAGGTAATTTTGAGCTCAATGTTTTTAAACCGGTCATCATGAAAAATTTATTAAACTCCATCGAACTGTTAAGTGATTCTCTAAAATGTTTCGATGAAAAATGTGCTCAATCGATTCAGCCAAATATGGCTCGAATCAACGAGCTTAAAAACCGCTCTCTCATGCTGGTGACAGCCCTTACTCCTTATATAGGCTATGATCAGGCCGCCTTGGTTGCTAAGACTGCTCATAAAGAAAATAAAACTCTAAAAGAAGTATGCTTGGATATGAATTTAATGAGCGAAAAAGAATTTGACGAGCGTGTTCGTCCTGAAAATATGATACAGCCAAGCTTTTGAATAATTGCCTAAGCTCGCGTAAGCGAGCTTAGGCTCCTAATAAATGACGCTAAAAGCTAGCGCATTTTTTGCACAGAATTTGAACTAATGTAGAATTTTTTTCCCTGCATATCCAAAACCTGCTGATAACTCCCCACCTCTTTAATTAATTTTACTTTTGTCCCTGCTGCTATGCTTCCATCAGGTGAACGTCCTTGCCAGGGGCCATCGAGGTAATAGGCTGAATCTGCAATTACCACATAGCCAAATTCGCGTTCGCCTGGGCTAAAACTTTTTTTGTTCATAGATGCATACACACTGTCTATGCTTTGTGGGTTTTGCTCTTTATTGCAAGAGATTAAAAACAATGTCGATAATAAAAATAGTTTTTTCTTCATAAGTTTAAGGGAGTTAGGTACACGAAGTTGTTCAAAAATATTCACGCCTAAACTGTTAGCATTTTTCACTATGTTAAACCTTATTGACTTCTCAATAACTAAATATAATTAATTAACAATATTTATTCTCAAAATTTTAAAATAAAAATCCTAGTCTACAGGTTTAAAAAATGAACAAAAAAATATGGAAAAAATCCCCACAAGATTTACAGGAAATTTTTTACTCATCGATGGAGGAATTTCCTTCCGTAGAGCTTAGAAAAATGTTTGGTTATCCCTGCGCTTTTTTAAATGGAAATATGATGACAGGGCTTCATGAAGAAAATTTTGCAATTCGTCTTCCAAGTTTGGAGAGACAAAAAGCGCTGGATAGCAAACAAGGAAATATTTTTGCACCTATGAAAGGCCGTATTATGAAAGAATATCTTGCGCTATCAAAAAATATCATTGACGATAAGAAAAAATTGCATGCATGGCTTTTAAAATCTTTTGACTATACAAACTCTTTGCCCAAAAAAGAAAAAAAATCTTGATGTAGATTCTCGTTGTAAAAGTTGCTCTAAAGTACAAAATTATTCAGCATCGTAACGATATTTATTTTTTTTATCCCAATAATTATGCACAACAACAAAAAAACTATCATTCGAGTCAAAGTTAAATTTAACTCGAGCTCCCAGCCCCATCCGAGGAATGATTAGCTCTTTAACCCCATTTTTGGCAAACTCAAGTCGACAATCTAAAGGAGCAGCATTAAAACCCAAACCATCGCTCCAACCTCTAGGAAATTGCTCCGAAAATAATTGACCAGCATCAATAGCGGCAGAAAAAATTTCTCGATTATGTTCTCGAGGTTCTCTACAGGAAATATTGATTTTTTTTCTGCTGTTATTTACGACGCTCCAGCAACTATTATTTTCCAAATTTCTGCACGGCGATAAAGATGCAGCCTTAGAAAAAAATAGCCCAAAAAATAATAATAAGTATTTTTTTATCATGAATTTCCCTTTTCATATCGAGAGCAAAAAACTCTCACTCATATTATGAGGGAGCAGAAGATCTTTTTTTGTTAAAAAAATCTTTGGAAAAAGAACGCTATCGATTTTTGCAGAATTTTTACAAGTATTGCCAAAAAAATAACGCTCAATACATCACAACATGACTCGAATATTATAAAGAAAATTCTGCTTTGTTAGAAAAACTTGAGCAACCATCAGCGTCTCTTATCTGATGGGATGCTATTAAAATTTTTTCGCAGCTAAAGACACTATTTTTTGTCTCCACTGCGAATTAAATTCTAATTGAGCTGAGTCTAGTTACTGCTGTGCTCTTGTTCGCCTTCGACAATCACTTTACCCACTTTCATGTTTGCCAAAGGAACTTGCATTACTTCTAGCTCTCCTACCGCAACAGCAGTCAGCTGCTCCTTATTAAATGCTTTTTTGGCCACGGTCATGATGTCTTCTTTAGTAACGGCTTTAATTTTTTCATAATATTTTTCGTCATAGTCTGTAGGTAAATCATAAAGAAACTGCTCAGATACTATGTCCGAAATTTTTTGCACCGTCGAATAGCGACTAGCAAATGAGTCAAGCTGGCTTACTTTTGCCGCTTTGAGTTCTTCATCGCTCACTGGTGTAGTATTTAACATCTCAAATTCTTTAAGAATCTCTCCCAAAGCATCAGCCCCAAAGGGAACTCGAATACTAGTAGTGACAAAAAATGGCCCTAAGCCTTGAAATGGATTCACTGAACTTGCAACCCCATAAGTCCATCCTTTCTTTTCTCGTAAATTGCTATCAAGTCTGCTGGATGGAATACTAGCCAAGATTTGCTGCAACAAAGAATAGGATGGTAAATCTTGATCTTTCATTGTTGCCACGGGTTTCCCCACCAACAAATAAGTTTGAGGCGTATGAGGGCGTGCAATAAGATTGGTAGTCATTTCTTTGTGTGCGGCAGGCGCAGCAATTTCCAATGTGCGATAATTTATTTTTTTCCATTTAGAGAAATTCTTTTTGGCCATTTTTTTTATGCTCGCTAAATCTGCATCGCCAACAACAATGAGTGCCGCATTATCCGGTCCAAAATTTTGAGTATAAGCTTGCTTTACCTGATCGAGCGTGATCTGATTAAGCGAGTCAATAGTACCTTTGCTTGGATGAGCGTAAGGATGATTTTTCCCATAAGCAGTGTTTAAAAAACTCACTTGAGCGACGTAGTTAGGCATTGCTTGACTTGCGGTAATGAAATTGAGCTGCTGAAATTTTACGCGATCAAAATCACTTTGCTCCATGCGAGGATTTTGCGCCATGGATGCAAGAAGTTTGACTGTTTCTTTCATCTTATCACTTAATATTCCCACAGAGATCTGAGAAAAATCTTTGCCAACTCCTACACTCACTTGAGTACCTAACTGAGCAAAAGCTTCGGCTAACCCTAGAGAACTCAATTTTTTGGTGCCTTCTTTAAGCATGAGACTCACTAAGTTTTGCAAACCAAATTGCCCTATTGGATCTCGAGCAGAACCATTTTTGAACACTAGATTTACTTCGGCTATAGGCAGACGATGATCTTCCACCACATAGATAGATAAGCCATTTTTTAGCTTCGCTTTTTTTACTGTAGGAAATACCGGAGCAACAACTGCTTTTTCTTCTAGAGGCAATTGATGACGCCATTGTTCTTCTTTGAGCAACTGCTCTCGCTCTTTAGCCAATCGAGGATTGACTGGGATAGATTTACATCCTGTCAAAGAAAAAATAATTAAAGCTACAAAAATTTTGATCATATTTTTCTTCATAACTAATTCCTTTGAGCTACATGAATATTTTCTGGGGCGGCAATAAGTATTTTTCGTTGATTGGGTTTGAGACAGCGCTTAACAGTTGCACTCAAAGTTTGAGCAGTCACTGCTTTATATCGAGCTAAATCTTTTTGCATGTAACTTGGATCATTGGTGTAGTGATTATAAGTTTGTAAAAGTTCTGTTTTACCAGAGCCTCCTCCCAACTCCTGCAGATCAAAATAATAGTTAGTCATAATAGAATTTCTGCTGCGTTCAATATCATTTTTTTCAATATTACCAGCTGTGACTTGTGCAATCACCCGATCTATTTCCTCGATAACTTGATTTTCATCCACTCCTGGGTTGAGCAATACATCAATGGTAAAAACTGATGTTTGCCCCATTGAGTGTTGATAGACCGAAACCTGATTAGCCAAAGATTTATCTCTGGTGAGAGCTTTTTTAAGCAGGGCATTTTCACCTTTGCCGATAATAATAGATGCAATATCAAGATCAGCATCGCCGTTTTTAAAAATAGATGGTGTTATCCATTGCATACGCAAAAGCGGCAATTGACCAAGCTTTTCATCCACCCGTATGATCTCTTGACGTTCAATCTTTACTTGCGGAATTATGGGAGTAGATGCTCGTTTTGTTTTGGGCAAGGTTGCAAAATATTTAGCAACCAAAGCTTTGACTTCTACTTCATCAAAATCACCAACTATCGCCAAAGTGGCATTGCTTGGGCCATAATACCGGTCATAGAAACTTTTCACATCATCCAAAGTTGCCGCCTCTAAATCTTTGTGAGAGCCGATCACATAGCCATGATAAGGATTGCTTTGGGGAAATATTTTTTGCCACAGCGTTAGGTTTGCCAAACCATAAGGTGAAGTCTCATAACGTTGTTCTCGTTCTCTTCTTACAACTTCACGCTGTTCATCAAGCCTTTCTTGATCAATAGTCAAAAAAGTCATTCGACTTGCTTCTAGGGAAAGGGCTAATTCTAAGCGATTTTTCGGCACTGTCTCGTAGTAGTTGGTTCTATCAAAACTGGTAGAAGCATTGATAGCAAATGCCCCACCAACTCCATCAAGCAATTTAAAAAAATCGTCTTAGCCAAAATGTGCCGTTCCCTCAAACATAAGGTGCTCAAAAAGGTGAGCAAATCCTGTGCGATGAGGTTGTTCATTGACTGAGCCAACGTTGTACCAAACACTAACAGCCACAAAAGGTGCTGAGTGATCTTCCGATAAAATTACGGTCAGCCCATTTTCCAACTGATATTTTTTATTAGCGATAAAAGGATTCGTATGCCTGTTTTTATTTTTTTTGGAATGGCTTTTCTTTAAATCCGCTTCAACTTTTTTATCACTAGTTGAAGGTTTTATGTTTTCAACCTTTGCATTTGCTATAAAACTTATGAAAAAAAAGCAAAAAATAATTTTCCATACATATTAAAACCAACCCTGTTGTGAGCCTGCATGGGCTCATTAACTTACTTAAAAAAATCAATCAATGACTTAAGAACTGATCGTTCTTCAGCTATAAAGCGCTCTACATTGTCTGGCTCCAGTACAATCACCCCACAACTACTGCATTGATCGACATCCACATAGCTGATGCGCTTAGTTTCTAAATCGTGACCACACTTTGGGCATTTCATATAGTGCAAGGCTTTGAGCTCTTCATCATGAGCTTTTTTATTTTTTTTGATTTTTTCATGTTGAAGCTTGTGCCTTGAGCTCGCGCTTTCATTGACAAAATATTCTTCTTCTAAGTTTTTTGATTTTTTCATGGATGATCTCCTCGCTAATTAAGGAATTATTCTATCCCTTACTAGAGAATTTTTTAAAAGACATCATATTAAAGCTTAACATTTGATGTTTTCGATTTTTCGAAAAGGAAAAACAAGTTTTGTTCATATCTTTCGCGATGGTGTCTATCGCAGTCAAGATGATCAAAAAAAATTTTTCTTTACCAGAGGTCAATAATGCGCGGTTTTATGAATGAACTTTTAGATGCTTCAAGCGAAGTTATCAGCCACTATTTTCATACACGAAATTATCAAGTTGAGATAAAAGCAAATAACACTCCGGTTACTCTGGCCGATAAAGAATCAGAAAAAATTATGCGAAAGCTCATTGAAGATCGCTACCCTGATCATGGGATTATCGGTGAAGAATACGGCAGCAAAAATCCCAATGCCGAATATGTTTGGGTACTCGATCCGGTAGATGGAACCATTGCCTTCATTCATGGAGTTCCGCTTTTTGTCACCCTAATCGCACTTCTCAAAAATGGGCAGCCAATTTTAGGTGCAATTAACCAACCTGTGGCAAAACTTCGGTGCGAGGGAGATAATACGCATGCATGGCTCAATAATGAACCCACCCAAATGAGAATCCCAAAAGATATTTCTCAAACAACAATGCTAAGCACAGACATGCTCAAGGTGGGACGCCTGCACAATAAAGCTGGCTTCGAAGATCTTTTAGAAAAAGTTAAACTCTTTAGAACGTGGGGCGATGGATTTGGTTACCTTGTGCTGGCCAGCGGTAAAGCAGACATCATGGTTGATGCGCAAATGGCACCGTGGGATATTTTACCAGTTATTCCCGTTGTAAGAGGTGCCGGAGCAAAAATCACAACTTTCACGGGCGGCGATCCCGTGATTGGAACCTCCGCCGTCTGCGCTCATCCAAGTATTTTTGACCAGGTGCACACTATTTTGAATCGCAGTTCTTAAAGTGAGGAGAAAATCAATGCTTTGGCCGAGTTCAATAAATGCTCAACTCTGAAAAATTTTAAAATTTCGGCCAAAGTTGAGCTTAAAAACTATATCCGACTTGTAATAAAAGCTCGGGATTAGGGTGAACAATTAAGCCTTTTTGTTTTATAGGCTCAAAAAAGCTTCTTGAGGAAAAGCCAATCCCACCTCCTAAGACTAAACCAAAATCAAAAGCATGATTATAACCAATCGAATTAAACCAAGCGATAGTAAGCCCTTGATTGCGTGACTGAATCACACCTCTAAGCAAACCTGGTTGTTCAAAAGCCAAACCTGTACCCAAAAGGCTTTCAATATAAAAGCCGCTCATTAAATTTTGCCGAAAAAAGAGCTGAGAAAAATAAAATCGCGCTCCTAAACCGCCTGACATAGTTCTAAACTGACTACTTTCAGAAAAACCTCCATAATAAATTTCTCTATAATCAGCATGAACTAGACCGCTTAATGCAGGCAAAAAAGCCCATTCAAAGCGAACACCTCCTCCATAAGCACCTCCTCCAATCAAAGGGAAAGATCCGCCTCCCAAAAGCGAGATTGACATGTTTTTGTAAGGCTCTTTTATTTCACCCCCAAAAATCTGTCCAAAAAATATAAAAAATAATATAAAAAATATTTTGATTGCTTTTTGCATTCTCTTTCTCCTTGAAAAACCTTTTATACAGCACTCAGCAAAAAAAGTGGAATAAGTGGATATTATCAGCAAATTTCTCATTGATTTTGCGAAAAAATTTCCTCAAAAATCATTTGTTAAATACTTTCAAAACAGTCTCTAAAGTAATTCCGTTCGATAAGAGAAATATGGGATAACTCCTCGAGTATCTCACCATTAATGCGTTGGAATTTTTATTTGGCCGGTCATGTTTTGAGCTACAGCAATCCGCTGCTCTAGATTGTGCGCCTTAGCATAGTGAGGATCGAGTTCGCAGGTTTTTTTCCAACTGGCGATAGCTTCTTCAATATTACCCTTCATCATAAATGCCATTCCCCGATAATGGAACGCAGGGGCATAGTCAGCTTTTTTTTGCACTATCTGTTCGAAAAGACCCACAGCCTCATCAAGCCTATCGGTTATAAAATAGGTACGAGCTTTTACGATAGACACATCGACATCATAATTTTTTGCCAAAAATTGATTAGCTAACTCTTCACAAAGCAGCAATTTTTGTTCTTGAAAAGCTTTTAGAATTTCATTTTTTTGAGGGCTATTTTGTTTATGAGGCGAAAAAGGATCGCGAATTTCAACAACATTTTTTTGACCTTCCAGGCGCAACTTCAAATCAGCAATACTCGCCTCTAGTTCATTTTTTAGTTCTGGCTGTGATTTTTTTTGAGCTAAATAATTTTGCCATGCCTCAATACCAATACTAATACGCTTTTTATCAAGGTCATTTGCTTCGTATATTATGGCCCCAATCAAATAAAGCGCATCCATTTTGGCTTCAGAATCCTTAGGGCTTTCATCAACAATTTTTTTAAGCTCGCTTACTGCTAAATCCGGGTTTCCCAAAAAAAATATAGCCCGAGCGCGCCAATTACGAGCCTCTATAAAATCAGGCTCATTCTTTAGGACTTCACTCATGTACATAGCTGCTTCAACAAAGCGCCTTCTAAGAAAAAGCAACTTCGCCTTTAGCCACAGTTTCCGATTATCACTCAGTGTATCTAAAGATCGTATCAACTCTGGAAGACTTAAAAAAAGCTTAACAAGATCAGCATCTTTTGAGTCTTTGGAAAAAAGTTTTTGATCACCATCCATTAGACCTTTGACCACTCTTCTTAGCTGTCTTTGATCGAGACGGTGGTTTACCACATTATCAAATAAAGCCACCTCTTTCTTAAGCTCATCATTGTAAACACTGGCTCCCATGGGCGGTGGCGCAACATTAGACATAGTATCAGCAGCCGGCCCCAAAGCTGCCTTACGCTGGCAAGCATTGCACAGGAAAAGCGAAAAAAGCGCCAAAAATCTTATTTTCATCTAATAATCCCTCGAAACTGCTTAAAAAATTAATGAAAAAATTGCTAGCATGAAGTACGAAGAATAAAAGCACTTAGCCATTCGGGTATTGCCTAATTGAGAATGATTTGCAAAATCGTTTAAGAAAGGAGGAAAACGTGGAAGAAAAACCGCTTAAAAGTATTCCGCTTGGCAGCTGTGTACAAATCACTCGCTGTCTGTCTCCCTTGCGTTCCGACGTTTACCGTCTCCTAGAGATGGGCCTGTGCCGAGGTGCGCGGGTTACCGTACTACAAAATGATCGTCTTATTGGAGCAATTGAGTTGGCACTCAACAACAGTCGTTTGTGTATTGCAAATGATCTGGCCAATCAATTTTTAACGATAACCGCACAACAAAGTTAAACTCATGACCGGCCCTGTACTTTTGATTGGCAACCCCAACTCTGGCAAATCAACCTTATTCAATGCGCTGACCGGACTTCACACTAAAGTCGCAAATTACCCAGGTATAACTGTAGAAGCAAAGCTTGGAAAGATCACACGACTTAACGGAGAACAGGTAGATATTATTGATTTACCAGGAACTTACAGTTTGATACCAGCATCAGAAGAAGAAGAGCTGAGCGTCAAAGCTTTGATGGGGGATATTCAAAGTCTCAAAGATCGAAGCCTTATCGTGATGGTCATTGATGCTACTGAGCTTAGACGCGGACTCTATCTGTATTCGCAGCTTATTGAGCTTGGTTTTAAAACAATCATAGCGCTGACTATGATTGATCAAAAACCAGAACTTAAAAAAACTCAATCTCTCAATGTTTTAAAAAAATCCGTTTGCTCCTATGTCGTGCCGGTTTCATCATTTGATCAAAAGAGTATCACACACCTGAAAACAACCATTGATGGAGTTCTTTCAGGTTCCCTCACACCTCAAATTAAAAAACAACCTCTGCTATTTAAAAGCCTTTCGCAGGAATTGATCGATAAACTTGCGCAATCTCCAAAAAACCTTGAGCGATTCCCCCAGCACATCAAAAATAATCCAGACTTGATTCGCAATCACAATATTGTTCTTTATCGACTTGCAAAATGCGCTCGACTTGGCCGCAACGAAAAAGATCTTTCCCATCTACATCTGACAGCACATAACAGGAGCGAGCTCGATGCCTTACTTGCAAGCATCCCTGAACAACGTTTTCAAAGAATCGATACCTGGATCAAAGACATTAAAACCGGTGTCAACGATATCCGGCGAACATCTGATAGAATCGACAAATTTTTACTGCATCCTGTACTAGGATCCGCTTTTTTGCTTGTGCTGTTCGTTAGCTTACTGCAAGCGTTATTCACTATTGCGCAACCTTTGGGTGATGGACTCGAAAGCGGTCTTGGCTATATGAGCAACCTTATAAACAACCTTCTTCCTGCAGGCTCAATGATCCAGTCTTTAGTGATTGATGGTGTCTTTGCCGGAGTGAGCAGTATTTTATCTTTTCTCCCCTTAATAGCCCTCCTTTTCTTCTTTTTAGCCCTGTTGGAAGACAGCGGTTATTTGGCAAGAGCAACCTACTTGCTTGATGCCTCTTTAAAAAAAGTGGGATTATGCGGACGCTCTCTTGTTCCTATGTTGAGCAGTTTTGCCTGCGCGGTTCCCGCCATCATGGCTACTCGTACTATCGGTAATCGCAAAGAACGTCTCATAACTATCATGGTTACCCCATTCCTTACCTGTTCGGCCCGCCTGCCTGTTTTTGGCTTAATTGTAGGTGCATTATTCAGCACCTACCCGCCTTTCTTTGGTTTTTTGAATAGAGGCGCTCTTATTTTCTTAGCCATGTATGCCTTAGGCATTATTGCCTCATTGTTTTCAGCATATGTATTGTCAAAAATTATTAAGAGTTCTCACAAGCAGGGACTTTCTATCGAATTACCTCCTTACCGTATGCCTCAACTTTCTTCATTGATAAAACGAGTGGTAGAGCGTATCCACTTATTTGTACGAGATGTAGGAAGCGTTATTTTAGCCTCTACCATTCTCATTTGGGCTTTATTTCACTTTGAGCCTCACCATCCGCCTCTGCCAGAAAATTCTGTGGCAGAACTAAGTACCACAAAGGTAAAATTCGAAAATAGTTACGCAGGATTAATTGGCAAAACTATGGAACCACTCGTTACTCCCATGGGGCTCGACTGGCAGGTGAGCATTGGTATTTTGGCAAGTTTTTTGGCAAGAGAGGTCTTTGTTTCCACTATGGCCGTGGTGTATGGCTTGCAAAATGAAGAAGACAACAACCTCAAAAATGCATTTAAAAAAAATATCACCCCATTATCTGGTTTTTGCCTATTGGTTTTCTTTACCTTATCTATGCAATGTATCAGCACTTTAGCCACGACCCACAGAGAAACCGGTTCATTGGTTTGGACCTTGCTACAATTCCTACTGATGACAGGTTCTGCCTATCTATTAGCGCTACTAAGTTATGCGATTGGCAATCTTTTTTAGCCGAGCAAGGGAGCTTTTATGTGGGAGATATTAGATCAGTGGTTAGTTTTGATGGCATTGGGATGGGCAATATGGAGCATCTATCACACTTTAAGTAAAAAGAGCTTCCAGCGCTGCTCTTCCCCGTGTGATAAAAAAATTTTTAGCCATAAGGGCCCTCTTATTTCTCTGAAGCGAAAAATTCATTGATAAATTCCATAGTTACTCTTCACTGACTAAAAATAAAATGCGAATGAAACATGGGAAAATAGAGCGTGTTTGAATGATTCATGGATATTAAAATATAGAGCATAAGCACATTCTAAAACTAAGGCCATTTCAGAATAAAAAAGCCATTCAATTCCTAGGTGAGGCTTCAAACCTACAAAAATTGGCCAATCCAAATTAAGAGGTAAATTTTTAGCTTTGTTCCCTAAAAACTGAAGATAATGCAGCAGCACTCCAGAGTATGGTCTTAAATTTTCATATAAAAAATTATAGCGCACCCCCGCTCCGCCTAAAAAACTAGATACAAATTCCTCATCATCAAAACTAAGAGTCCCGCTCGCGAATGTCGTTTCGACTACCCACCACCATTGGTAGTCTAAAGCTTGCTTATAGCTTGTTCCAACACTCCATTGGGTGCCTATCCCCCAAGGTTTTTGTATCTCAGAAAAAAGAGAATCAAAAAAAATGGCACCTACATGAGGAATGTTTAACGAATTATTTCCGAAAGCTTCGCACCGCACTGAAGAACTCAGAGACATAAAAGTAAAGATAAGAAAAACATATTTAGCCATAGTGACTAAACAAGACTCAGCCTCGCTTTATTTTGAAAAAGACTTTTTCGTTTATTTTCGCAACAGCGCAATAGAAAAAACTAAAGTGTCATTCTGCTTGGCAGACAATAAAAAGCCGGGGTACACAAAACCCCGGCTTAAACCAGGCGATTAAAAAACCGCCTCATCGGGCCACTTAGGCTCTAGCAAGCAACCAGTCGCTAATTAATCATAACGAGAAACTTTCTATCTGCAAGCAAGAAAAATAAAACACTAGACACTTTATTAATAATCACCATAAAAACAACAGATTAGCTCTCAAAATAAAAAATATTTAATCACTGCTTTTAACTTCACAAAGCAAAAGATCCGCAATCCCTCTTGATCAAAAGGAACTATTGCGGCAGAAACGAGGCTTTAGGATGACTGATTAGAGTGGAGAATTATGTCGGAAAATACTGCATTATCACGCGGCAAAAGACGCTTAGCGGATTTTTTTATTCAGAATAAAACTGAAGTCGACTACAAAAATGTCGACGTTCTACGTCGCTTTATTTCGCCAGAAGGCAAGATTTTGCCGTCTCGTCGTTCTGGACTCGTAGCGATCAATCAGCGCAAGCTAACAAAGGCTGTTAAACGAGCTCGAGCTGCAGGTCTGTTGCCTTTCAGAAATGCTGAAGTTTAAAAAATAAACTGCATTCTTAGCAGATTACGAGACCCCATATGCTACTATAGCCCTATGGGGCTTTTTTTATAAAATAAGAGTGTATCAAGCGACAAGGTTAAAGGTCGCTTTTTTTGTGGGGGCAGCTCAATGAAAAAAACCTTTATCCTGGATACTAACGTGTTATTGCATGATCCGCAGGCACTATTTAATTTCGGTAATAATGATATCGTTATCCCGATCTATGCTGTGGAAGAAATTGATAATTTTAAAAAAGAGCTTTCAGAATTAGGGCAAAATGCTCGCCAAGTAAGCCGTATTCTCGATGAGCTTAGAAACATTGGCTCTCTGGCCAAAGGTGTCAAGTTAGAATCTGGCGGTACATTAAAGGTTGCCACTTCTAGCCGTTCTCTTCCCGAGGAATTAGCCTCAGAACGCAGCGCTGATAACCGTATTCTAGCTGTTGCATTCGATGCCCAAGAACTTCTCAAAGGCAAACAAGAAGTCGTATTTATTACTCAAGATACCAACCTACGTATCCGTTCTGATGCGCTTGGTATTCGTTCAGAAAATTTTGAACCTGAACCAACAAAAATTGACGAGCTCTATACCGGCTACAGAGAAATTGAAATCGAAAAGGAAAAAATCGATCAATTCTACAGCGCAAATACGCTCTCGCTCGACAATTCGCAGCTACTGAAAAACCAGTTTGCTATCCTAAAAAATAACAGCAATCCTTCGCATTCAGCATTATCTCGCCTTTCTCCAAGCGATAACATCCTACGCCCAATTATTAAGCATAACCAAGAAGTTTGGGGCATTAGTCCGCGAAACAAAGAACAGGTGTTTGCACTCGATCTTTTGCTCGATGATTCAATTCAGCTCGTCACTTTGGTAGGAAAGGCGGGTACAGGAAAAACACTTCTCGCTATCGCTGCAGGGCTTCACTTGGTGGCGGATGAAAGAAGATTTCAGCGTTTATTGGTTAGCCGTCCCATTTTTCCGCTGGGTCGTGACTTAGGCTATTTGCCGGGAACAGTCGAGGAAAAACTCAACCCTTGGATGCAACCTATTTTTGATAATGTAGAATTCATTATGGGACGTTCACACTTTTCACGCCAACAACATAAACGAAGTTATCAAGAACTTATCGAGTTGGATCTTTTACAAATAGAGCCCCTCACTTATATCAGAGGCCGTTCTATCGCATCTCAATTTATGATTATTGATGAGGCTCAAAACCTCACTCCTCACGAAGTTAAAACTATTGTCTCCCGCGCTGGTGAAGGCACAAAAATAATCCTCACCGGTGACCCTTACCAAATTGATCACCCTTATGTCGACTCCACCAATAATGGCCTAGTACATGTTGTTAACCGCTTTAAAAATCAAGGAATTTTTGGACATGTACGCTTGAAAAAAGGAGAGCGCTCCAAGCTTGCCGAAGCAGCAGCAAATTTACTTTAAAAAATATTTTAGCAAAAAGACTAAATTGAGGTAATGATTTCCAATACTACTGATCACTCTGTGTGATATCTCGTGTATTTTTTTACCTTTATTAAGGCACTGTTTATATTTATATATTTTTTTAATTTAAATTAATCACCATATTTTTCACTTATTTTTTAATACTCAATTTGATAGTTCGTCTGAATAATTAGCAGACACCTTGAGGTGACCAATGCAAAAAAATAAAAACTTCATTGCAAGTTTTTTTGGCTTAGCACTCCTAAGCTCATGCTCCAATCAATCAATAGAAAATGCTTCTAAAAATAATAGCCATGAGATTAAGTCTGAATATGGCGCTGATGAAAAAATAGAGACCGCGCCTGCCAGTGAGGCTGACAGCACTGAGGAAGCTGACAATAATAATCAGGGTCCAGACTTAAAACCAAAACCTGGCAAAGATAAACAAGAAAGCTTTATGAAAAAAGGCGGCATTGGTTCACAAAAGTACGGAATGGGTCAAGACAATAAAGATAATCGAAAAAAGTCCCGCCAGTTGGTAGGTTTTTTTGACCTCTGCGTAAACGAAGGAACAGCATCGCAACAGCAAACGATAAAAATTGCAGCCACTCCAACCGCTCCTCTCTCGCCACTAAAGCTACCTGATCTATCACAAGAAAGCCTTAAAAGCATCGACGTGCTATTTCTTGTCAATTGCGATGATGAAAACAAGGCCTTAGAATTTCAGGCAACAGTGCCTGCAATAGCAGATTGGATCAATAAAGGTGGCCGCTTGGTGTTTCATGATCAATTGAAGGATAGCGCTAAAACAGCTCTTCCCAACTTAGCTCAGCTTGATTTAAGTTCTGATATTGAAGAAATTCGTAACATTGAGATTGCTACATCGGATACCCGTATCACCAAAGGGCCTCGGGGAGTCCTCACAAGCGAAAGCCTCGATGGCTCCAATCTAGCTCAAGGTTTTGCTTATAAGAACACGCTTCCTCAAAACTCCAAAAGCATTCTTACCACGAGCGATCCTGAACATGTGATTACCTTTTCCTATTGCTCTGGTCTGGGCGGGGTTGTCTATTCCACAATTCCTCTTGATATGACGCTTGCCGAAGATACTAAAGAGGAGGGAGACTCTGTTTTCGATACTATAAAAAATGTATACGCTCCAAATGTGGTAGCTTATGCTGCTCATGACAAATTGTGCCTCTAACTCAGGACTAGTGGCTTAACAGGCTTGCTGTAGCTAGTTGCGGAATACTTTTTTAAGATAGTTCCGCAGCAGTTTGCCGCTTTCAACTGTAGTGCAATAATGAGGGCCCAATAAACCAAAGCTTTATTCAAATGCAGACAATACTAAGGTTTTGAGTTGTGGCCCATGTTTTTTGTAGCGTGCCCAGCAGCTATGCTGCTTTTAAAAAAAACTTCAGACATTCCTTAGGGCGATACTAAAAAGAGTACCCCACGTCAAAATATAACGATGGCAAAATTATCGCCACAGAGCTCGTACTTATTTTTGAACCCTCAAGTTGGTGAGCAAACTGAGCCACATAGCCTTTAATTCCCGATTTAATAAACCAATTATTATCAAATAAATGTTGATAAAATATTTCAACCATCAAAGGAAAGAGCAAAAAGGTCCCTTTATTGTGCACATAGATGTCACCTTTTTTTTTCCATAAACATATTTTGATTAAAATCTGCCAAATAGTGAAAACCACCACCCAGACCTACACCAAATCCTTTAGAGAAATCTTTATTTCCAAAATTATAAAGCATAGCCTGCAAAGATATATCTAAGCCCCCTGAATGAGTTGGCCCTTGCCCTAAAAACATTACGCCAAAATTATAATTGCCATTAATTTCCAACGCAAAATTTCTATGAAACGCGAATTGATAGACCATGCCAGACGAAGCTCCACCACCACTAAGTAAAAATATGCCACCCAGTTGAGCACCAACCCTGTGAGCTAGTTCAGTATTAGCCTGAAAACTTAATATTATTGAGACCAATAAAGTGCCTAAAATTTTCTTCATGATATCAACAACCTTTTTAAAAAGTTAAAATCTAACAAAGCAATCTCCTGCTACCATAATGGATTAACAAATCCGAACATACAATAAATGCCTTAGTGGTTTTTGTCAGCGATGAGAAAAAGCAACTTCTTCTTTAAAGCTTTTGCCGAAGTCGCTAAAGGATGCTACAGGTAGCTGCTAAATAATATTTAGCAGCAATATCGTGGCTCGATTGCCTTGGACTTTAATATTGAAACAAAATTTTTTTTACAAAAAAACTGTCAAAAGTTTTTCAGTTAATATCAACAATTCAATCAATCATTAAAAATTGCCAAAAAATTTCAATAAGCTAGTTGTGACGAGCATCTTATTCACCAAAAACAGAAAAATTCAGCTCCTTTGGGCTTTAAATCTTAAAATCAAAAAAAATAGATTCTTGTACGGGTATTTAGTATTTGGTTTTTTTGTGCATATAAAATAGGGCGTAATTTCGCTGTAACAAACAAAGGTAGCAATACCCATCAAGCTGCCAGTTTTTAAGTGATTTAGTCAATGCATGAATAAACCGCAATTAAAGGGGTAAAAAATGGCAAAAAGCCCACTTAAAGATAAAGACTTCATTCCTGACGATGCCTCTTTATCCGCAATTTTAGGCAATCGTTGGCCCCGTTACCAAGAAACGGTCAAAGCTTTAGAAGAAAGAAAACTCTATCCAGAAATGTACTGGTATGGACCTTCAAGTGGCTGGGCTCCAAGGTTTTGCATTGGCGAAGTAACCGTATGCGGAATTTATTTGGCTCAAAACCCATTGATGGGACTTGTTGGTGTTGGAGATAAAGTCGGCAGCTACCTTGATAAGGACGACAAACTTTCTCCTCGAGCGCGAGCGCTCTACGAAATGACACCCAAAAAAGGTCCTCTGCGCTGGATAGAAGCCCAACTTGCCACTCGAGGCGACCTAGAGGCTTTTCTATCACTCGTAGACGGAAAGCTCAGAGCGCTTGCTAAAGAAGGAGTAAAACCAAAAGATGGCCCCCCTCCTCCGCGCATCAAAAAACGCGATCCTGGGCCTGCAAAGGCGCCTGGCAAACCAGGACGCAAGCCATTAAAAATTGCTCCCCCAAAAGAGCTCCCTACACAGATGGGGCCTCCAAAGCAATTTTCTCTCAGTGTTATTTTAAAAGGAGGAAGAGGTTGATAAACCCTTTATTCCTGGCTTCCCCTATCGTGGGGAGGCTCTAAGTTAAATAATTATCGTGAACCAAATTACTTTTATGATAAAGTCTTCTTCTATTTATTTCTGTGTAAAAACAGCATTAATGTTGCCTGGTAGATAGAAAAAACTCGACCTAGCCAATTCACCTCGAAGCCACACGGTGCAGTATTCTAACTAAGAGCAGATAGCCTTTAAGCTCTTTATTCCAAATCAAACGCTCACTAGATTTCATTCAAAACGGTCTCTAACAGACTGTTTTTTATTATCCCAAATCATGAGTAGGAATTTTTTCCACCGTAGCAATATCACCGCCAAAAATTTCTAAAGTTTTTTTAACGATTGGATGAGAACTCGCCTCATCATAAAGCGCCTGCTCCGCTGCCTTTATTTGCTGCTCTTCGTGTTGAGCTACAGTCTTTGCTGATTCTTTGGTTTGTGGTTCAGCACTTTTTAATAGCTCTAGAGATATTTCTAGAGATTGCTCGTAAATTTTTCTGACAAGTTTCAATAGCTGTGGATGACTTTTGTATTGCTGTGCAAACTCATAATGCAGCGACAAAGAAAAACTTAAATGCAAAACTCCATCTCGAACACTGGGCTGAGCATGGCGCAGATGGCTTGCAAGGCTTGGCGCAATTTCACTCAATTGATTAAGCAAAACACTAAAAAGCTCCAAAACATTAGCACTCTTCACTTCTGGCTTGGGAGTATCTTTTTTAGGTGGCTGAGCTTTCATCTGCTCCCCATGTTCCTTAGGCAACTCCAAAGGCACAGGGCGATTATGCAAAATGGCATCGAGTTTATTGAGGCAAAAATTGATGGTAGTGGCCTCGCTCATAGGCGGCCGCATAGCCAATCTCAAAACCAAAAGCTCCAAAGCCAAGAGAGGTTTTTTTGCTTGAAACACCTGAGCCATTCCATCGAGAGCCATGGCAAAAAGCCGTTTTAAGTCAGCTCGCTCAAAACTGTGGGCTTCATTAAATTCTTCTTCTTCAAGACCGGTAATTAAAGTTGATGCTTCTTTGAAATCATCCAGATGAGCCGATAAAGAAAGAACACGAAATCGAGCGGCAAGTGCATCACTCAGCTGACACAGATCAAGACCACTCTCATATACTTCTTTTACAATAGCAAGCGCAGGCCCGACTTCTTGCTCGATGAGGTGATAAGCTAACTGTCTAACAGCCTGATGACTTACCACCCCTAAAATCTCTGCTATAACTTTTGATGAATATACTTCTCGCTCGGAGGTAATAACTTGCTCCAAAATACTCAGAGCATCGCGCATGCCACCATCCGCCAACTCTGAGATCAACAGCAATGCATCATCGGCAAAGTTTAAAGCCTCTTTTTTGACAATATCTCTAAGCGCCTTTTGAATAACGGCAACAGCAACTCGCTTGAAATCATAACGCTGACACCGCGACAAAATAGTTTTTGGAATTTTATGAGCTTCGGTTGTTGCAAAAATGAAGATCACATGAGCCGGCGGTTCTTCAAGAATTTTTAATAGGGCATTGAATGCACTGATCGAAAGCATGTGCACTTCATCAATGATAAAAATTTTATATTTGGCAGACGTTGGCTGGTAGCGTGCGCTATCCCGAAGCTCTCGCACATCATCAACACCAGTATGCGAAGCTCCATCAATTTCAATCACATCCAAGGAAGAAAAATTATCGATCGCACTGCATTGAGCACATTTCCCGCAGGGTTCAGCCCCATCTCTCTGGGTACACACAAGGGCTTTAGCCACCAGACGAGCGATCGTTGTTTTTCCTACGCCTCTGCTGCCTGTGAACAACATAGCATGGGCAATGCGATTTTTTTCTATAGCTGCTTTAATGGTTGAAACAACAACTTCCTGACCCACCACTTGCTCAAAAAACTGTGGCCGATACTTGCGGGCTAAAACTAGGTGACTCACACTCATGCCTCAAAAAAAAATGCCGTGCACCCCTATTTGCTTTCTACCGTTGCTCCCTTCCGGGCCTGGCGGGGTTTGAAAGTAATAAGTCGCACAGCAATGGCGGAGAGAGAGGGATTCGAACCCTCGATACCTGTTACAGTATACACGATTTCCAATCGTGCGCCTTCAGCCTCTCGGCCACCTCTCCAAATACCACCAAAGGTGTGTTGGCGGACAGCGAGGGATTCGAACCCCCGAGACCCAAAAAGAGCCTGCCTGATTTCGAATCAGGTGCCTTCAACCGCTCGGCCAGCTGTCCAATACATCGATCGACAACTGCTCAAAAAAAAAACGATTAGGCAACCCCCTACGGAAATCATCCCAAATATTTCCTACGGAAATAACATCCTCGCACTCTACTTATCCAAACTATTCAACTCAACAAAATTTCTTTGTAGTTTGCACAAAAATTTTTTTCGAGCGAATTGAAACAGAAGGTGCAAACTTAACCAGCTATTCAAAGAATACAACTCCCTAAATAATCTTTTCATTTCCACAGGCGCTTAAACTCAAGGGTAGTAAAAGAGTCTTTGGCAATGATCAAAGAATTTCTGAAAGAGCGCTTCTTGCGAGGAGTTTTCTTAGGTCTTAAAATATTCGCTGCCTTTGGCTCATGCTCTACTTTACAAATAATATCTAATTCCCATTCTTCAGTGCTCATTTTTACGGGTTGAAAAATGTCTTCATGTAATGGATTAAAACGAAACGCACTAATAATTCTGCTATCAATACTACTATTTACTTTATAAATTTTAACCACCCAATCACCATCAAAATCTTTCACAATAACAAATGGCCCTATCTCTTTAATTTCTTTGTGTTTTTCTGAAGTTAATTCTTGAGCATGAGAAATTTGATAATTCCATTTTTTTTTCAAACGCTTCTCAAGATAAAAATCGGCCGAACAATAAAAATCGGCACGGGAAATCGGTGAAATAAATACTGCAACTAAGCAAAAATAAAAGGCAAATTGACACATAAGCAGATCTCCCACTCAATATTAGTAAGATTTAATTCGACCGTGAATTAAATTGGTTGTTTTAGCAGAAGCGATCACTCATCCTTCCTTTGGCCCAGCCTCACACGAGTTTGCAGCCATGATTGCGCTAGAAATTTGATTCATGAGCTCGCTTAAACTGCCTGGAGAGTGTGGCAAAAAAACTGTATTTGATTTACCTAATGTACCGATCTCTTTTAATGTATCTAAATACTGAATCATAATAACAAGCTTCATGACATCATCAGCACTTGATCCAGCAATAGCCTTTTGAAATAACTCTACCGACTGTTGAAGACCATCAATGATAGCACGTCTTTGATTGGCAATCCCTTTGCCCTGAAGCTCCTTACTCTGGGCTTCCCCTTCTGCTTTTTTCACAGCCAAAATTCGCTCTGCCTCTCCTCGTTCATTGGCGGCTATTCTTTCTCTTTGAGCAGCATTGATGTCATTCATGGCCAACTTAACTTTTTTATCAGGATCGATTTCCGTAATTAATGTCGTTTGGATTTCATAGCCAAATTGATTCATGGAATGGCTTAAATCATTTTTTACGGTTAACGCAATAATATCTTTATTCTCAAATACCAAATCAAGTTCCATCTTAGGAACTTGTCCTCGCACAATATCAAGCACATGAGACTGAATCTGAGAAACAGGATTGCTCAAACGATAAAAGGCATCGATAATATTATTCTCTAATACGTAATACTGCACAGCAATATGCATTCTCACAAAGACATTATCTTTGGTCTTGGTCTCAACCTCAACAACCATCTGCTGAATCCTAAGGTCGATCACCTTAGCAACTTTTTCGATCAAAGGAATCTTAAAATTTAAACCCGTACTGGCTGTTCTGACAAATCTACCAAAACGCTCTACCGAACCAATAGTCTGCTGCCTAACCGTAAAAAATGAATCATACAGTAAAACACATAAAATTAACGCAGCAATAATTAGTATAATAGTTCCCATCTTAACCTCTCACAAATAACACTATTGAATTCAAAGCGCGCTTTAGTCTGCACATTAATAACAAGCTTTTAATTTTCAAAACCATGTCTCCCCCAAAAAACCGGGGGTCGCATAATTAAATTTGCCTGTTAGAGTTGTCCTTACTTTTTATATAGTGGAGTATCAGATGCGCAACGACGGCCGCAGCAATGACCAACTTAGACCCATCAAATTTGAAATCGCTTATTTAAAACATCACCCTGGCTCAGTCATGGTGAGTATGGGCAACACAAAAGTCCTTGTGGTAGCAACCAGTGAAACTCGCGTACCTCACCATCGCCTTGACGCCGGTGGATGGCTTTCAGCTGAATACAATATGCTTCCAGGCTCGACCGTTCAAAGAAAACCGCGTGCCATAGCCAAGCTTAAAAATGATGGTCGTTCGGTTGAAATTTCTCGTCTCATCGGTCGCTCCCTGCGCCAAGCCGTAAATCTTGATGCCTTAGGTCAACGCTCCCTCCTTATAGACTGCGATGTTATTCAGGCTGATGCCGGCACACGGGCAGCTTCCATTACAGGAGCTTACGTGGCTGTATGTGCTCATGTGGCAAGTCTGCTAAAAAATGGGCAGCTTAAAATGAAAACCATGGAAGATATCATCGTGCGCCCGGTTGCAGCGGTTTCTTTAGGAATTGTCAAAGATCAAGTGCTGCTCGATCTCAACTATCAAGAAGATGTTCAAGCTGATACGGACTGTAACTTAGTGGGATCGAATGGTGAACAGGTCATTGAATTTCAATGTACTGCCGAGCGAACACCTATGAACAAAGCACACATTGATCAGATTTATGCTCTAGGACAAAGAGCTCTCAGCGAGATCATCGCTTTGCAAAATAAAGAGCTTTTAAAACAGTGCGGCATTATGTTTCATAGATAAGAATACTTTGCCTAATTTTTTGTTAGGCGAATATATTTAAGCTTTGAATAATCAAAATGCCCACGGGGTAAAGGAAAATTACCCTGTACAAATTTCATATCAATATTCATGAGCGAAAAACTCTTCTTTAAAAGTTCGCGTTTATTTTCATCGTACTCGGATACAACTTTCAGCCATTGTTCATCTTCAGCTGAAGAAAGTTTTTGGTAAAATTTAATATTAAAGTCTACAGCACTCAGAGTTGTAAATCCATATATTCCAGCAGGCCTATCACTGCTAAACTTAGCAAGCACAGTTTTTACTAGCCTTAGGCTTTCTTTGGCTCGAGCGAGAGCATCATTAAATTCATGATTTGTTTTAATTGTTGCGCCTATCTGAAATGGATTTTCATCATACCAAAGAGCCATATGCCCATTCTTTTTAAGCATTCTCAAAAGTTGAAAAATATGATTCCACCTAAAATCCCTAACCAATCGTGTAACCGAATAATCTATGGCAATAAGATTAAATCTATCACTTAGCTGATCAGCAAGTTTGGTCAAATGATAGAGGTCTCCCACGTCCATATGCAAAAAATCAGGTCCATTAGCCACACCGTTAATATCCAACAAAACCCAATCATGACACTCATTGTAAAATCTTCTTAGTTCTGCATTCCGATTGCTAACCCCTACAGCAAGTTTCAATTCTTTCTTGGTATTTTTTACATAATCAATAGTTTTTTGGGTTCTTTGATCGGGATAAGTTTGCGGGTTTCCAAGATCAAGCCCATCGACAAATTCTTTAACACAAAGAGGCGTATTTTTTTTCTCATCACTATTTTGCGTGGAGTTGTTCGCTTGTTTTGAACTTGGCAATGGAGAGTTTTCGTTACTTAAGACGCATGAAAAACATTGAAATAGGAATATTAAAAACAAAAATTTCATCGAAAACCTCTTAATAATATTTCCTAGAATCACCAACATAGCTTTACCCTCTGCTTTATACAAGAATTGCAGGAGATGAGACATTTTTTGGAAAAACTATGATTAATTATAATTTTTTGAACATCTCACATAAATTCATACATGAAAAACGGAAACCATGGTCGATAAGTTTTTGGGGAACCGCACGTGTCGAAGACAATAACAACGTGCTTTGTTCTCCTAAGCTTTTTAAGAACCATGTCGGAAGCGAAAGCCAATTTGAGCGATTAAATTTTTCACCCAACATGCGGGTAAATTCATTATTGGTAACGGACTCTGGTGCCACCACGTTTACTGGTCCTTCCATTTTTTTTTCGCTGAGGGCAAATATAATAGCGGAAATCACATCATCAAGATCGACCAAAGACATGTATTGATGCCCTGCTCCAAGCCTCCCACCCAAACCAAATTTAAAGAGTGGAATAATTTGCTTGAGCATGCCTCCTCGCGGACTTATCACTATACCAAAACGCAAGTTCACCACCCTTACTCCTGCTAAGCGTGCAGATGCTGTGGCTTTTTCCCATGCCTGGCACAAGGTGGATAAAAAACCTTTGCCAGGTTTTGCATGCTCATCGACCTCTTTCTCGCCACTGTCGCCATAAAATCCAACCGCAGACGCACATAAAAACACTCTTGGGCCATGCTCAATAATTGTTTTGGCAATCAACTGGGTAGATAAAACTCTGCTTTCAAAGATTTCTTTTTTAACACGAGGTGTCCAAATGCCCGACAAAATATTTTTACCCGCCAAATGAATAACCGCATCACACATTTTTAACTTATCTGCTTCGATAAAATTACTTTGATAATCGTAGGCAATTTGTCGCGGGCCCAGCCTTCCTTTACTTCTCACCAAGGGCCACACTTCATAGTCTTGCTCTTCTAATTTTTTTTTGAGCTGTGAGCCTATCAATCCATGTGCTCCTGAAAGAGCTATAATTTTAATCGCCACTTAGTCTCCTACAGCAAAATTAAAATCCCTTGAGACTCGATTTTTAATGACCTTAAATAGACCTTGGTCGGTCGCATAATACCAGTCATCACCATAAGCAGCTGCATCATAAAAATCAGTGCCATCATCGGGTACATCACCAACATTACCACCTTTGTAATTATTGATGTCAAAGGGCCGAGCTCTTTTCGTTTTCAGATCGATCCTATCCCTCAAAAGATTATTCGAACTCAACTCAACAGTAATTTTTCCATCTTTAAAACTGTAAATATTATGTGGGCTTATGATGCGCGCCTCATAAGCATTGGTCACAATCTTAAATGACTTGTGCATGGAATAATGAAAATTATTAATAAAGACAAAAGGTTTTTTGCTGGTATCTGCATAGCTAAGGAAGCTATTTCCTTTAGCATCACGTACAAGAATCAATAAAAATTGCTCTGCAACCAGGGCCATATCGACCACGCCCTCTAACTGCGTTCCCATGGCAAAATCTGCGCTCCATTGTTTTGGATGACTATTATCCAAAGCATCTCCTGCATCTTGCTCTATAAAAGCTTTTTTTCTTACTCTGATAGCGCGATCAGGAATGTTCATTAGAGCATCTGGTGCCGCCAAAAAAATTCCATAGTGCTGGTGCCAAGCTAAAGCTCCAATAAGATTCTTTGTTGAAAGGCGTACTCCATTTTTGTGAGTGATACGATTTCGTTCACGCTCACCCACCCCGTTAAAAAACATACTGCGTTCATGATGCAGGCTAGATATCACATAACGCTTGCCCTCATAACCTTGAGCCTTAAGCTCGACTACAGCGGTGATATGAGCTCCATCTGGGCTTGGCACTTCAATAATGTCGTGGAGTTTGGACGATTGCACTTGAACAAGATTGGGCTTAGCAAATGCCTTCGACCACATTGCTTGCGAGCTTTTTCCGTTGAAAAAAGCAACGCCTCCAAGCTTTGAAGCATGTGCTCTTTGTTCTTGGTCATCGCTTATAACCGCCAGCACTCCATCAACGCTGCAGCCAAGTTTCTCGATACGTCGCATTCCCAAATTCAAATTGTAGCGGGAGTAGTCATCTTTACCTTGAAAATTATCCAGCTTTATCCACGAACGCTCATGATTTGTGCTTGCCATATTCCAAGCATAAAAATGTTGTGGATCGCCATCAGAACAATAAAGCGTACTTCCACTAACTTGAAGCATGGTCGGTATATGATCATTAAAATTAAATTCTTGACCATCGATCTTATAAAAGCTTTTTATATCAACCGATTTTTGCACAACTCTTTCATTGGATTTAGTAATCTTGAGCGGGCTTTCAAATTTGGAACAGGCGTTCATCAAAATTACGAGAGTACACAGCAGCATTGTTTTATTGCTTTTAAAAACAGCCGTCATAAAAAAACCCAATCATCAAGCATGCGCAATAAAAAACACCAGCATGATACTGGTGTTTTTTGCATGATAAAAATATCAAGAGATATTATTTAGAACCGACAAAAAGTCCTTCTTGAGTAAGAGCAACAATCTTGTCACCTGCAAACTGAGCTTTTATAGCATTGTCAAGACCTTCAACTTCAAGTGCATCGCCCTTAGAACCATCAGCACCTACAGCAAGCAATCCTTCTTTAGTAACTGCGTAAACATTGCTGCCATTCACCGCCAAATCACGCACAAAGGTTCCAGTCCATGCTTCCAAAACTTTGGCATCAGCCATTACAAGACTTGCTGCTTTGCCTTCAGCTGCTGGAGTGTAACTATAGACAATCACGCCACCAGTAGCATCAGCGTTATCTTTGGTAGATCGCAGACCAATGTAAAGTTTACCGTCAGCAAATTTAACTGCGCTTACACTATTGTTCGTTTTACCTTTGAGATTCCAGGCTTTGACTGCTGCTGCTGGATTGAAAGTTTCAGTATTTGGATTGTTCGTATTGAACGAAGCCTTTGGAAACAAGCGTACCTCGAAGTTTGCATCAACGATCAAAGCATCTTCACCCGCCATTGTAGCAAAAACATTATTGCTAAAACTACTAGTACTCTTAAGACCGATCCATTTGTCAAGCTTAGCATCAGCCTTGCCATAGAGAAAATATCCATAGTCGCGTTTGAAAAGCAAAGGCATTTCATCTTCTCCGCTCACCAAAGTAGCAACTGCTTTCAGCGCTTTATTATAAGCATCTGATCTAGCTGTAGCACCACCAAAAGCGACATGGGCTCCAGCTTTGCTGTTATCCCAAGCAGCTACCCAGTTTCCGCCTTCAACCAGACCTACACCATTACCCTCGTTTGGGGTTCCCTTGGCATCAACAGCGACTTCAACCAAAGCACCGGTAGAAGTTGGCACCACCTTGTTCACTACAACAGCACCAGCCAGTTTTGACTTTCCTGGAGTTCCATCCAATCCAGTGTCACCAAGATTTACTTGAGCATATTTATCTGCTGCTGCTGCATCCGCGCCTGCAACCTTGAATAGTTTTGTGCCATCATTTGTTGCTACATAAACGTCGCCGTTGCCGCTTACAGCAAGACCCCTAAAATCTGCAGCGTCAGGAATTGCAACCTTATTAAATTTATATGATCCAGCGGCTTCATCACTCTTATTGCCCTTATCGCCACCTTCTTCTTTTTTACCTGGGCCGTCTGTTGGTGTATCTTTGCAACCACTTACCATAGAAACGGCAACTAAGCCTGCAATGACACAAGACCAAATGCTTTTATAAGTATTTCTCATTTTTTTTCTCCACTTTCAAAAATCTTTATTAACCGTGCGTTCAACCTAGAGCACTTAAGTGCGTCACATTTTTGCTGGTTAAACAGTCACCAATATTTTGCCTTCCCACGCGCGCAATCGTCGTTATTCTAAGACTTTGTGTGAGGCTGTCAACACAGGGTTTGAGAATATTTTTATAAAATAATGAGCCTGATCTTTTTTAGACTAAATTATTAGAGAGCTGAGCATATTGGTCATACATTTTGTTGCGCCCCTTACTAGAATTTTTTATACCAAACGATCTGGAATACGGGGCACAAAAAACTACACTCAGGCCGCAGCCTGCAATTCAGGGCTCAACTTACGATATGCGGCTAAATCTTTTGGACCATCGCCATAAACGCAGGCTGGCATCTTAATGACACCTTCCTTCACTGCATAATCGAAAAGCTGGTCTTGTAAAAGGCGCCTTCCCCGAAACAACCTACTCATTACTGTTCCAATAGGGATCTCTACTCGGCGCGCAATTTCCTTATATGAATACCCATAAATATCACTCAAAACCACCACTAAACGAAAATCAATGGGTACTTTTTCCAAAGCACGCAATACTTCGTCGGACAAAAACCGATCAGCAAGATCGCTTTCTGGAGTATGCCCCTTACCAAAATGCTCTGAGATATCCTGGGCTTTTTGTGTTATGGCGCGAAACTCATTGTCTAATATTTCACGCTCTTTGACTTTTCTTCGATATTTGTTGATGAAGGTGTTTGTCAAAATGCGAAACAACCACGCTTTACAATTAGTGCCGACTTCAAACTGCGCAAAAGAACGAAATGCTTTCAAATACGTCTCTTGCACTAAATCCTCGGCCTCAGAAGAAGATCTTGTTAAGCGTAGGGCAGCCCCAAATAGGGTATGAATGTGGGGCATTACCTCCTTTTCAAAAGGGGTTTCGTCAATAAACTTGGCGTCACAACCAGCAAAGCGGGCAGTTTGAGCCATAAGGCACACCTCGAATTGTCGTTTTTACATAAGCTTTTTGTTAAACGCCAAGCTTATGAAATTTATTTCGAGAAAACGCTCAACCCCGATCATTTTACGTCGCTATTTTTTAATTTCTATACCCGAATCTGTTGTTTATTTTTCTTAGTTTTTTTTTCGTGTTTTTTTTGAAATTGTTCCCTAAATATCGAAGATTTACTTGCCTCGATTTCATAGATAAGCCCTCGTATTTTTGGTTCCGCTCTTTCCATGAAACGTGCAGCAAGCTCTAAACGCTCATTTTTAATTTTTTGATCTTTAATTCTCAAAGCCTGCTGTAGCAATGCCTTAGACATCCAAAGTTTGGCAGTTATTTGGCAAAAACGTTCAGCATGCAATAATCCAAAAGAAAAATCAGTTTTTGGATCCCACGTTTTAAGAAAGGCACTTTTCCAATCGGCAAGCGGTTTATCTTTCAGGTCACCAAATTTATCGGCCACCATACGTGTCATTATGGTCTGCATACTCGAATAATAAAGCGACTCCAAACGAGCCAACTGTCTTTCTTGCGAAGATTTAGCACTTATTATCTCCAGTTTTACAGAAGCTAACTTAGAAATAAATTTAGCAGGATTACGCATCGCATATTGCAGATGATCTTTGAGCACCATCAATGCCTGAATCTGACTAGTTCCCTCATAGATCGGCAAAATTAATGAGTCGCGCATTAGCTTCTCGGCATAGTATTCCTGCATATAACCAACACCACCCATGATCTGCATGGTGAGCCTCGCTGCGCGTACAGCAAATTCCGATGCATGATATTTCACCAATGGAGTTGCAAGACGTGCTTGCCATTTATGTTTTTTAAGCTCTTCCTCTTTACGTTTAAGATCCTGGTCAGAAAGACTGGTATCAACCTTGAGATATGATTTCAGCCTGTTAGCCATTTCCTCATGAAAGCCTGCATTAAAAGCAAGGCATCTGAGTGCTTTTATCTCTACATCCATCTCATCGAGATAATCAGCTATAAGTTCATGGTCGGCAATTTTTTTGCCCATGGAGAAACGGTCTTCTGCAAATGCCTTAGCCATGCGATAGGCTTTTTCACTCAAACCTATGCCTTCATAACCGACTAAAAGCCTCGCATCATTCATAACCAGCAGCATATTGCGGAAGCCATGCCCTCTTTGTCCAACCAGCTCTCCTCGTGAGTCTTCGTAGTTCAGCGTTACCGTGACCGAAGAATGCTGCCCCATTTTTTTTTCTTGGCCACCGATCTCAAAATTACGCACCTTCGTGCCATTTTTCTCGATGTGAGCTGGAACATAAAATAGCGATAACCCTTTCAGCCCTGGTGAAACTGCAGAATCTTCAGAGCGTGCAAGCACCAAATGATGTTCGCCGTGCCCACAGGTAATCCAAATTTTTTGACCATTGAGGTACCAGTATCCATCTGAATCCAAACGAGCAGTTGTACGGATTTGCCCCAAATCCGATCCTGCCTGAGGTTCAGTTAAGCACATAGCACCACAAGTTTTGCCTGCTACCAAATCCTTGATAACATGATCAAATCGAGTAGAGGTTATTTTTTTACCATCTGCAGTAAAGCTTCCCTCATCCACGGCAAAAAATTGGAAGGCAAGACCAATACCAGAAAAAAAACCGTAATATGTCATCAAAGAAACATCAGCACGGGCTGTCATTTCACAAACCGCATTGGCCACCAGCCACGGTAAATTATAGCCCCCGACGTGGCGTGAGAATGGCATCGCCATTGCCCCCATGTCTGAAAGACCTTTGATAAATTCCTGCATCGCCGGAGCGTCAATCATCTCACCATTTTCTAGCGTTGGGTGCTGTTGATCGAGCAGGTGAGCTTTAGGATCGATTTGTTCGGCGATAAATTCTCCCAAGGATTGTAAAAATTCATGGTAGAGAACCTTAGCTTCTTTAACATTGCGTGGTGATTCAGGATCGGAAGTATCAGGCTCAACCAGAGCAAAAAGTTCATCCCAGCTTTGTTGTTCAATGTTAAGGCGTAGATCGTCGTTGTCGAGGTAAAAATTTGCCATATCACTCACCAAGTTTTATGTGTCATCAGATACAACAATAAATCATGCACTCTTTATTCAGGGATTTGTTAAAGATAAAAAGTCTTGTGCACACCAGAATGTATTATTTTAAGAATTTGAAGCTGTGTGAAAAAATAAATCTTATGAGACTGTTTTCTAAACAGCCTCTGAGAACATATCGAGCTCAAGCCCACTCTACGGAACTTAAGGGAGGAAGTTTAGGCCACTGTGCACCTGCTTGCCACTGAGCACGGTAATAATACAAAAATGCTTTATCTGAAGTACTTAACATTTTTTCTTCGATCAAACGCTCATCAAAAGGACAAAAGGTGAGAGGCAAAACCCTAACAAAACGCTCATCTTCAGGATCCGGAACAATGGTAGCTAAATTTTCGATTCTAACTCCGCCAAGATCTTCGAAATACAACCCAGGCTCGATAGAAAAAACATGACCGGGTTCAAGCACACTGGTTGAAGAGGGAGCAACACGAGGAGGAAATTCGTGCACATTAATACCCACACCATGGCCAGTTCCGTGAGCAAAATCCAAACCTTGCTGCCACAGTGGTTGGCGCACAATGGCATCAAGCTGCATTCCTAAAGTTCCTCGTCTTATTCGTGCAGAAAGCCCTCGAATACTAGCCATCAAAACTAGTGTGAACATTTCACGCTGCCAATCCTTGGCAGATTCATTTTGTGAGGCAGCTAAAAAAGTGCGGGTCAAGTCCGTGGCATATCCGCCTTGATAATAAGCTCCGCAGTCAAGTAAGAAGAGCGATCCCCTTTCAATGTAATTTTTAGAATCGGGAGTGCCGTAGTGAATGATCGCACCATTTTTTCCGCTGGCACAAATCGGACGAAAGGATAACTCGGTGGCTTTTGATGCAAAGAATGATTTTTGAACGTACGCGTCAACGTCACTTTCGCAAATGGCTTGCTCTTTTTCAAAACATTCGACGACATAACGGTGCGTTTGATCGACCACTTGATCGGCCTTGTAAAAGGCTTCACGCATGTGCGCAAGCTCCCTTTCATTCTTCACCGCCTTTAAATCCATGATGGGATTCATGACGCTTCTAAAGCTTATTTCCTTCTCACGCAAGCCGCCTTCATGGGCCTGTGATGTTTCTCTCTCATCAATAGCTATCACCGAATCCTTGGTAAGCTCACTCTTAAGGCGCTGAAAGAATTCACTTTCTTTTACAAGTTCACATTTCGGCAAAGTTATGTCTAGAGTTTTAAGACCTTCGGGTAACCCCAATATAATTTTTTTGTTGACCACTGCAGCAATGCCAGGAACAGAACTTTGAAATGGATAGCGGTTGCTTCTGATATTGAGCAACCATGCAATATCATCAAGTTTTACTATCAATAATGCGTTTAAGTTCATGGCATCAAGAGCCAAATGTATCCTGTCAATTTTTTCTTCAGTACCCAAGCCTGTAATATCTTGTGAAATGGCGTTGATTTCCCAAGCTTTTGGCTCAACATTCACTAAAACGCCCTCAATAATCGAGCGGCCAGCAGAACTGAGAGAAAACCCACTATCATTTGAAATATCGCGAAGTTTCTTAAATAGTTTCAGATCGATAGTAGCGGGATCAAAGGCTAAGGCTTGGCCAGGCAAGATAATTTTATTCAGAGCACTAAGCCAGTTATTTTCTATACTTTGGTTATGGCTGCAAACATGAACGCTATAATCTGAAGCCTGCGATTTTGCTTGCAAATTATAACGTCCATCAACAAAAAGATAAGCTCCTTCAAGCGTAATTATTGCGTCACCAACAGAACCATCAAAACCAGTAATTAAAGCCCTAGGACTCTCATTTTTTGGAATATACTCATTAAAGTAACGATCGGTAGAACGGATAAGAACGCCACTTAATTCTCTTTTTTTTAACTCGTTTCTAATGTGTGATAATGATAAAGATGAGCTTTCAGCCATGATTTTTCGCCTTATTGCCTAGCTTTGATGGAAAATATATATGGAGCTTGACCGTCTTTGCAACAACTGGGAATAAGCGAATATGTCAAAGAATTTATTTTTCATTCGTCTTGCGTTAGGGTTTCTTTTTTTAGCTCTGCTGATGAATGTGATTGCTTGCGACCCATGTTATGAACTTGGTCGATCATTGTGTGAGTGTGAAGAGACCGAAGAAAAAAGAAAGGAATGTTTAGCCGGCCTTTCTCTGGCAAAGTCCGATAATTTTTTCAAAAAAGCGAGTAACCCGAAACTGTGCCAAGCGGCTTTAGAAGAATGTGGTTCGTGCAAGGCGGTCAAAGAAGGAAAAGACGGTAAGTGCGGATCTTATAGCATAAGCTTGACCGGCCAAGAAGGAAAATAGGATGACTGAGATACAAAAACCTAGCGTTCTCAAAAGATTTCGCAAATTTGAGCTAAGACGTGCCTTATTTATACTTCCCAACGCTTTTACCATGGCAAGTATTTTTTGCGGAATTTACGCTATTCTCCATACAGTTTTGCACTCAGACCCTGAAGCGCTTTACCACGCAGCAATGGCGATATTTTTTGCAGGTTTTTTTGATATGTGCGACGGCCGCGTAGCCCGCCTCACTAAAACTCAAAGCGAATTTGGTATTGAATTTGACTCCTTGGCCGACATCATCAGTTTTGGCGTGGCACCTGCAGTCATCGTCTATCGTTGGGCCCTTTGGTCAATCGGTCCTATTGGAATTTTAGCAGCCATTTGTTTTGCATCCTGCGGAGCTATCAGATTGGCTCGTTTCAACGTGCTAGCCCGAAGAGCAGGTGCTAGTTCTGGCGATTTTTTTATGGGACTACCCATTCCTATCGCGGCTAGCATGGTGGTGGCTTTGGTTATCGCTCACTTTCGCATTTTTGAGGGCATGCCGGTCACCCGCAATGCATTGGTGCTTGGGCTTGTGATCACTCTTGCCCTCTTAATGGTGAGCAGCGTATCTTTTTGGACTTTTAAAAATGTTAAGTTTGGCAAAAAAACTATCTACATAATGTTCATCTCTGCCATTGGTTTTTTTATTGCTGGCATGAAATTTCCGGTCAGCGTGATTTTAGTTCTTGTGATTGGCTCTTATATTCTGGCTGGCATTGCCCGTGAAATTATTCATATGACAAAAAAAATCCACTCATAAAAAGTGGAATTTTTGGCAACCAGTACAGTCTGTTAAAAGATTAAAAAGATCCCAGTATTTTTCTAACCATCGTGGAGAGCGATTGGTGATTGAGTGTACGAAGCGCTCTAGTGGAAAGTGCCAATCTAACAAAACGCCCGGTTTCCATGTCAAAAACGCGTTTTTTCTTTATGTTAGGCTTACAGGCGCGCTTGGTCTTGATGTTCGAGTGAGAAACCTTGTGACCTTTCATCTGTTTTTTGCCGGTCAATGCACAAATTGCCATAACTAACTCCAAAAATAACTTTTTCAGCCCAGCTCTACTCCATTCATTAGGGCCATGCAAGAGCGCCCAGGCTTTGATTAACCATTTTTTTGGCCAAAAATAACTCAATTACAGAGTGGAGCTGAAAAAAACTTGGCTTTCCTTACTTGCTGCTTGATTTTAATACACCTATGAAACACTAAAATACTACCAGAATATGTTGTTCTAAGTTTTTGCTCTGGCGGCTTAACATAAAGTTTCAAATGTATTGAGGCGAATTCTTAAATAAAATTAGCAAATTATTTTAAGACTTTTGACTCATCAAAAAGCATAGAGCAGGGCTATGATTCGCTCAAACCAGGCAAAAGCCCGTAATATTTTTCTAAACTATTTCTGGCTAAAATTTTGCATACAAGGCAACAAGTGAGGTTCTTTGGTGTCAGATAATCGACCCATTGCTATTTTGGATACGGGCGCAGGTGGACTAAGTGTAGTCACTGCTTTAAGAAATATTGCTCCTCATGAACAAATTCATTATTTTGCAGATTATGCCCATCTTCCCTACGGGCTTAAGAGCCCAAAGCTCATTCAAAAGCTTGCCCTTAAGGCGGTACAAAATTTTCTAGAACTATCCGATTACAAAATTCTTGTCATCGCCTGTCACACCATATCGGTATGGCATCTCAAAGAAATTCAACAAAGCCTTTCAATTCCTGTGATTGGTATGTTTGAACCGAGCGTTATGGGGCTAAAAAATTATTTATTACAAAACGACATAAAAACTTTGGGAATTATTTCCACCAAAGCGACGCTCGACTCAGGCGCTTACCATAATTTTTGGCCAGCAATAGATCCACATAGAAAAACTACCCTGGTTGAACAGGCCTGTAGCTCCCTTGTAAGCCTAATAGAAGAAAATAACCTGGCCAAACCACAACTGCAAATAATCATTGAACAGCTTCTTCATGACAAAATCAAAAATGCAGATGGAGTAATGCTAGGCTGCACTCACTTTAAAGCCCTGGTTCCTGTACTAAAAAATGTACTCAAAGAAAATTGTCATATTATTGACGCGGCCCAATTTGTTGCGACACAAGTTCATCAGAATCTAAAAGCTAGCAATCAACTTACAGACATCACACGCTCAGAACCAATTAAGGTGGTTGTCAGTGATAATCCACAACGCTTCCTAAATGTCGCACAAAGCTTTATGAGTGAAACACCAGAAGTAGAAGAGTTGATGATCGCACAGGAATGAGGACACTATGTTTTTTTTCAAATTAGTTACGCTTAGTGCTTTACTGATCACGATTAATTCGTGCGTAACCACTCAAAGCCTGCGCAAACACGAAGGCAGTTATCTTGAGAGTGTAAAACTTAATTTTGATGCGGGTGAAAAAGCTTTGAAAGATGGCGAATTTGAAAAAGCGATTGGTTATTTTCAATTCGTGAGAAGCAAATATCCTTTTTCGAAATTTGCGGCCTTAAGTGATTTAAGAATAGCCGACACTAAATACGCTCAAAAAAAATGGCTTGATTCTGCTTCAGCTTATGAAATCTTTGTGCGTCTTCACCCTCGACATCCAGAAGTTCCCTATGCAACTTATCGAATCGGTATAAGCTATTTTTACGCGGTTCCCACAGATTTTTTTCTTCTCCCAAGCTCAACTACGCGAGATCAAACTTTTACCAAAGAGGCACTATCGGCACTCGATCGATTTTTGTTAAAATTTCCAAACTCTGAGCAGGCAAAAGATGCACTGGATAAACGAGCATTACTATTTTCATATTTGGCCAAACACAGCATGAATATCGCTGATTACTATGAGCGCCGCAGTCTATACCAAGCCGCAGTCCAAAGATTTTTAAATATCAATAATGATTTCCCCAACAGCGATATCTCAGCAGAAGCCCTATGGCGTGCTGCAAATATTTTTAGTTACAAAATCAAAGACTTGAACAAGGCAGAAGAAATCTACCAACAAATTGTTGAGCAAAAAAATAATTCAAATTTTTTTGAAGCGGCAAAAGAAAAGCTTAAAGAGATAAAAAAGAAGTTAAACAGCGTTCATGATTTAACTGGCGGCAATAAAATTTCTTAGCTGGAGCTTCTAAAAATAAAACTTACGCTTCGAGAATATAAGCTATTTCATGGAGCATTGCGCTTGCTATTAGGTCTTTGATGTCGCTTTTTTTACAAGCAAGATTCTCAATATTTTTTTGAAAGAGATAGATAGTATTAAGCTCTGATTTTTCTTCAAACCAAACACAGGCCAACGGCGATAGCAAAGATTTTTTTTCTTCCAATATTTTCTGAGGCACTATTTGCTCGATTCGCACCGAACTCTTATAGACAAAATCGCGTATTTCTTTTGGTAAAACTAAAATAGCCTGTTCAAAATAATTAAAGAATTGACTTTGTGATAAGCGAACCGGCCGGTGATAGCGTCTATCAATTTTATTTGCTTCGGCAAAATAGCTATCAGCCTTTTCAAAAGAGCCCATAGCGCAATAAAGCTGCCCCAATACCCACAAAAAATCGCTTTTTTCGTGATCTTTACTAGGGTCAAGTAAATCCATGGCCTTAGAAAAATTACCCAGCTCCAGCAAAGCAGTGGCAAAAGATAAAATAGCCGCTTCGTCTTTTGAATTAATATCGATAGCATGCTGCGCATGCTCAAGAGCTTGGTTAAAATTATTTTTCAGACGGAAACAATCGCTCAACAAGAGATATACATCCACCAAAAGAGCCTCATCGTAGTCCTTCTTTAACTGCGAAAGTGGGCTATCCTTAAATTTTTTCTTGATTTGTTTAAGAATGGCAAATGCTTCATCAACATCTTCAAAGTTATCAAGCAAAATAGATGCTTTTTTTAATAAAAGAGCTTCATCATCTGGATGATATTTGAGCCCTTGTTCGATCCAGTTGAGAGACTGTTCAAAAAGAGCTTTTTCTTCAAAAACTTCAGAAAGAAGCAAAAAAGATTCAACATCTTTAGGGGCTTTGGCTAAAATATCCATTGCCCGCAATACCGCCACATCGGCATCGGCTTCATCAAGAGTAGCGTAAACTTCATCGGCTAAAGCACGGATCTCACTTCTTTTCAAAATAAGCCTCTTTAATTTTTCGAACTAAATATTACTTCACCAACGGACACTTCGCTACTTGAAGCTTTCTTTCGAGCAGACTCAAGAGCTTTTAATTCAGCTTCAATCATTTCAAAACGATAATTAAGCTCGGCATCATTTGTATCAAGCTCGCCTCCAAGACGAATTATTTCTTTGGTAAATTCCCTATCATCAACCTGAGCCCGAGCTTGTTCAACCCACGCTTTCTTAAGCTCTTCTTCTTTAACCCCACGTCTTCCCATTTTGCTCAAAATAGCGCGCAAAATACCTCGTTTGCCATTTTTTACATTGACTTGATGCTTTTTCATTGGACGGTTGAGAGCGCGAAAGAGCGGAATTAAAAAAAGTGTAGCAGAAAAAATCAGAGGCACCCATCCTAGGAGCAGCGGTACCCCTTGAGGTGGCGGAGTGAGCAGTTCAGGCACCATGTGACTCTTGGCAAGCGTCAAATAATAGCTCAGTTTTTCAACAGTCCACCCATTAGAAATAGCTACTGAGCTCATGATCATATTGAATCCATTGAGCCCTGCAATCAACATATTGGATCCAGCAGGATTACCGGTAAATTCAGGAACAACTTCTCGTTTCTGCCAAATAGGCGGCACCGAGACATTGATCTCGCTTTGGGAACTTTTACGCATCGAAACAAATTCGTAAAAAATTCCTCCCTCTTCGCTTACGATCACATCCCCATCATAATCAAGCATAAGCTTGGCCATAAAAGGATCTGCCTCTTCTTTGCTAAAGCCTGTCACACGCATGACATCAAGAATACCAATACGACCTTTTTGCGCCCGTATTTCCTGTAAAACAAGTTTGCTAACATCCTCTTTACTTAATTGTTTTTCTTCAGGACCAAAGAAAAATCGATTGACCCGTTCATAAAAAGGCATTTTTTTCGCCCTGGGCCGGTAATAATAATCGTAGGGATCATAAACAACACTAAAGGGTGAAAAAGGATGAAAGGTCCAAAACAAAGAATCAAAAATTAATCTAAGCAGCGTATGAAACATTAACGTGCCAGAAAAACTTGATGAATTATCGTCGCGATCATTGCCCTTAGAAAACGTAAGAGCCAATAAAATGAGTGCAAAAATCACCACATAGGCGATCATGACAATGCTTATCCAAGCTCGAACAATAAATTTTAATGCACCAAGACCAGCCTTTTTTATTTTTGCTCCCCACTCTTCAAGCAACTCTTTTTTGTGCCATGGTTTGGTAAAACCGGTGGGAAAGGAATATAAAATTTCACCTTCAGATGTCACTGAAAGCGCGCCCCGATATTCGGCAGTCAAATAATTAAGACCAAGTTTTGCATCGTTGAGTGAAAGTCCACTTTTGGTAGATGCGTCTGCCAAGCTAAAGGGCTTTTGCACAGCATTAAGCGAATCCATCAATTTTTCAATTATGCTGGTCTTTGGAGTGCTACTCATATGAAAAACCCCTTAATTGGTTTTATTTGGCCCTAGGTATATTTAAAAATTCTTTGGCAATTATTAGCGTAAATACTGCGCTATGCCACCCATTATTTTAGCCTAATAGCAGCAATTCAACCGATTTTGAAACATAAAAACACAAGAAAAATATTTTCACAAGGATAGATAACTTGGGCTATACATGATTTTTTATGCATCGCATCTTCTAAAAACAGCCCGGCCTATTTATAAGCCGGATTTACATATTTTTAGCTGGATCAATGGAGATTATTATTGGGGTTAAACATGGAGTATCTACTTTTTATATTATGCTTAATCTCATCTTCCTTAGGTAAAAACTTGCCCCCGCTAATGGAGATAACTTTAGATCTTTCCTTATTTCTTAAGCTTATTGCTTTATTTTCCCGTAAAATTCTTACAATTTCATTATCTTCAGCCAAATCCAAAGCTGTTTGACTATGGCTATTAACCGCATTTATCAGTGGGTTAAATTTAAGCAGTAGTTGAACAATGTCCGCATTTTTTGTCAGCGTAGCAAACATAAGTGGAGTTGCCTCTTCAGCATCAAGATTGTCAACATCAGCTCTGGACATTAGCAAAAACTCTATCATTTCATAAGCTTTTTTTGGCGATAGAGTATCCCTCACAGAATTACTGTTCATTTCATCATTTATTTGAGTTTTTATTATTAAACTCAAAGCGGAATTACCAAAATTATCTTTTTCATCAAGTAAAGCTCCGCTCCCTATGAGCAGCTGAACAATTTCTATATTTCCTGCTAAAGCAGCTTTCATGAGAGGCGTTAGTCCTGTTTTATCTTTTACATTTGTATCAGCTCCCCATTTTATAAGTCCTTTAATCACATCCAAAATATTCTCGTGTTGTATCAACTCACCTAAATCTCTCACATACTTATTTTGTATTTGAGTTCCTATAGCTAAGCTTAAAGCAGTCTTGCCATTCGCATCTTTCTCGTTGATATCAAGTTGATGAGCGCAAGATAAATCTTCGAAACTCAATAATTCTTGAAGAGCGTCTTTATTTCCTAGAATAGAGGCAACCATAAGTGGTGTTAACCCGAAAGGGCTGAAAGAAGGGTCTGCTCCCGCTTTCAAAAGTATATTTATAAGCCTCGGTGAACAACGTTCCTGGATTGCTAAAACAAGCAAGGTAGTCCCCTCATTAACCATCAAATTTGGCTCAGCTTTATTAGCTAATAAAACACTGGTTAATTCTTCATTATCATTGATTACCGCAATACTAAGAGGAGTACCTCCTTCTTCATTTTTCTTGTTTACATCATATCCATTTTTAATTTCTTCTTTGACCCATTCTAAGATTTTAGTCTTAATTGGCTTCTGTTCTGAGCAAAAATTGCTCTTAGCCAACTGCCCAAAGCAAAAAGTTTCTTTGGCAAATTTTAGCGTTTGAAGTCCTTTTGACATTGCCAAAACTTCACTGGAAAAAACTGAGGTTAAAAATAAAGCAAGGAGTAGGCATGTCTTTGTGGATTTTTTCATTTGGCCTCCTAAAGTGCATCGAAGGATAGCTGTGATTTTGCAATGATCAAGCAGTCCTTTGCAGCTATAGAGGTGAGTGCAAGACTGAAAGCATTAAAAAAATGCACCAGATCTCTTGGACTTTTTAAAACAACAGGTATAAGGGGTGAAGTATTGATATGCCGTGGTGGCGGAATGGTAGACGCAGGCGACTTAAAATCGCCCGGGTTATCCCGTGCGGGTTCGAGTCCCGCCCTCGGCATTATTTTTTGAATGCTTATGAGCTTACCGTACGTGCTCTGCTCAAATTTCACGAACGTTTTTTTACTGTATCAAGCACCGCATTAACATGGGTTTTTACGCGCACTTTATACCAGGACTTGATAATATCGCCCTTTTCATCGATAAAAAAGGTGCTGCGTATCACTCCCACAGAAGTTTTACCATACATAACTTTCGTTCCGTAGGCTCCATACTGTTGATGCACTGCTAAATCTGGATCACTCAATAAAAGCATTCTAAGATTGTGAGCACTTTTAAAACGCAAATGAGAGGCCAAGGGATCTTTTGAAATGCCTACTATGGATACTGAATATTTAGAGAATTCTTCAAAGGCTGCGCTAAAGTCACATGCTTCAGTCGTGCAACCTGGGGTGAGATCTTTTGGATAAAAAAATAGTACCAAAGGTTTATTTTTAAAATTTGCCAAACTATAAAGTTGCCCATCATCACCGCGCAAAGAAAAATTTGGCGCTTTATCTCCACTTACCAACACAATTTGCTCTCCCATAGTAATCACCGCGATATTACTACTCGACTTTAAGAAACCTACGATAGGGCTCTCTCTGCTCAAGTATTTTTTTGCGCTTTGCTTCTATATTTTTTTGATCAAAAAGCCAAAGAGGCTTTTCTGATACGCCTATCTCCAAACTTTGTCCAAGGGGAAGCAACAGTGATTTATGGGGGCCATCGATAAATAATCGAGCATCACTCATGTTACTGGTAATTTTTAGAGTTTGCTCTTGAGTTATTGTGCCTGACAACAAAGAAGGTGCATCGCTATTGCTCCAGTATGGTTCACGAACTCGAAAAACAGCTTTTTTCTTTGAAAAGTCAAACGCTTGTGCTCCCGATGAATATATACCGCCGGTTGATCCAGCACCCGTTGCTACCCAAATCCCGCTTGAACGATGAGACTCTATAATATTTCCCAGACTTAGATAAAAACGCGATAAAGCCGCTGGGTTTTTGTGACAATAAAGAATGTCATTGAGTGGCTTTAAAAGTTTTTTTTGGCCATTTAAGCGCAAAGATAATCGCGTCACCGGCATCGGAATTATTTTTTCATCATAGATATCTTGCATTATGGATAAAAAATTATTTGCAGTTGCTGCACACAGTGCACCAATAGAGTTTTTTGGATCGGAGTTAACACCTAAAACAGGTGTATCCACACAATAGTGACTAGCATCAAGCAAAGTTCCATCACCACCAACACAAATCACAAAGCTATTTTTTAAATCCGAAGGCTTTACTTCAGAACGGCAAAAAATCGAATAATCAACAGCAAGTTTTTTTAGATCGTCTTCCACTTTTTTAATGCAAAAAATATTTTCCTCATGTGCTCTGAAAAGTTCTTTGCTTATAATATCGGAATGTTTTTTTAAATAATTTTTCTGTTTGTTTGAGCGTTGCTGCGCAGCATAAACATATCGTGAATGTTTGTAGACAACGCTAACCCTAAGGCTACCGATATCTTTAATGGGTGATATTTTTTTCATAATGCCTTTCCTATTCACCATATTTACTGTTTCGGAAAAAGAGCGTAGTTTTGACTTCTTGCTTAGCTTATTAATTTTCGTCAGTCATGTCTCTCTAAAAGCAGTGAAAACAAAAAGGGAAATAGTTGGTCAGTTTTATGAAAGTTCGCGGCGAAAATAATCTACTCGGAACAAAAAATATTCGTAGAACGAATTGTCTTGCCTTATCATTTATCTTGCATATCACTATGCTCGCCGTGTTTTCATATTTCATGAAAGATACTCCCATTTACTCTAACCACTACAAGCCTCAACACTCGGTAAGCATCTCCTTTTCTAAAAAAAAGTTCGATAAGGAAAGTAATCAGGCATCTTTTCCTGTCAAAAAACAGGCACCCATAAAACTTGTTACAACTGACAAAGCAAAAAATAATAATAAAAATCACCAAGGCCTACAAAGCCAAAAAAGCTCTCAAAATAGTATAGTGCCCTCTCAAAACTTGCCAACTAATCTTGTTTCCGAACAAAACACAAAGAATAATTCTTATGGGACTCGCAGCAAACCTTTCTTGCTCAATGCTCAAGACATAAAGGTTCCATACCCAGAACAAGCTCGCATAAAACGAATTGAAGGAACAGTTAAAATAAAATTAACTGTCGCTCAAAGCGGCAAAGTAATCAAAGCCGATATCATCAGTGGACCAGCGTATGGACTCCGACAGGCTGCATTAATTGTGGCAAGAAAATTATTTTTCTTACCTGCCACCGATGATCTTGGAAGAGCACAAGTAGCTCAAATTGAACATGAAGTTATTTTTAAACTGACTCAGTCGTCTTAGAGACTGCGCGATTCAACAACAAAATCACGATCCATAACTGTTTTTCGATTGTCACTTTGAGCTCTACAGATGGCCTTATCACAATGAAGGCGAATAATATCAGACAATCGCTCTAAAACATTAGCCGATGTGTTCATTCCTGATTTTGCTCGGATATAATCTTTTAGTTTTGAAGCTACCACCAAAATATCGTGAGGAATATGTTCTGACTGCGATTTGGGATCAACCAAGCGGGAACTTGAAATTTTTTGTACTTCTTCTTCAGCCACTGCTGGAGCGAGTCGCTCTTCGGCCCATGCATCTTTATGCCGCATAACCGGCACGTGTTCATCAAAACAGGGCATAGAGCAATAAGCAGATTTTCTACACGTTGATATGGCACATGCATAATATTTTTGTTTGAGATGAATAGCTCTTTTACAGCTACCGCAATGACGCCAGACATTTTGTTCGGACATGACTTTACCTCATCAATCAATATGAGCTGTGGCCTACTCCAAAAATTTTCTTGAGCAAAGAGAGTGTTGACAGGAGAATTGAGTATTTGAAAGATAAGTGATTGGGTTAAATATAATTCAACTTTTAATTAAATGAGTGCCACTACTTAAACCTTCTGGACCCAAGAAACTTTTTGTAATATTTTTTTGAAGGAGTGTTTCTGCAAAATTACTATTCCTATAACATTTCACTAAAAACTTTGGCTTCAAGGTGAGCACATGCGTTGGTATAAAAAAGCCCCGAATACAGCTTTAGTTTTATCAGGAGGTGGCGCTAGAGGAGCTTACGAAGCTGGTGTTATTCGCTACCTGAGAGATGAACTTCCTCACCGAATACGCCCCCATGTTCGCTTTGAAATTTTATGCGGTACATCGGTGGGCGCAATCAATTGCTGCTATTTAGCAGCAACAAGCCACGCCCCAGAAGCTCAAGGACAAGGTCTGCTTAAATTATGGCAAAACCTACAGATCGATCGTGTATATCAACTAGGGCTTAGAGAAATTTTAAACCTGCCACGTTTTTTGCTTGGATCGCGAGGGAGAGGAGAGCTTGATGATGTAATTGGCCCAGGGCGCTTAGGCGGTCTCTTCAACACTTCACCCATGGAACACATGGTTAAAAATGAAATTCCATGGTCAAGAATACGAACTAATATCGAAGAAGGATTCTATAAAGCGCTGGCTGTCAACGCTACTCATGTTCGCTCAGGAAGAACTCATGTGTTTGTGGAAAGAGAAGGCGGTGGACTCCCACCGTGGAGCACTGACCCACAGATTGAAGCTCGAGCCGTTGAAATAGGTCCTAATCACGCTCTTGCATCTGCTGCAATTCCTTGGGTCTTTCCTGCTGTCGCAATCGATGGCGATATTTATAGCGATGGCAGTATCAAACTTAATACTCCAATTTCTCCTGCACTTCGCCTTGGGGCAGACCGTTTGTTTGTTGTTGGACTTAAAAGCGAAGATATTGGCGATTGGCGCGTCTCTCAGGAACCTCACCGAATCGATACATTTCCTTCTGCTGCATATCTTTTAGGAAAAGTTCTCAATGCGCTATTAGTTGATAAAACCGAATATGACCTAAAAAGGTTGCGCCGTTATAATGCTCTTATCAGCGAAGGTATTCAAGAATTCGGAGAGAAGTTTGCTCATCATCTTGATGGACTCATGACCAAAACGAGGGGAGCACCTTACAGAGAAATTGACACGATAGATATTAGGCCAACAGTTGATATTGCTGAAATAGCGAGCCGCCATCTACAGCGCGGATCCATCGCAGCACGTGCAGGCTCTTTGGTTGGACCCTTGCTTCATCGCTTAGGCGACATTGGTGTTGGACAGGCGAGCGATTTATTGAGCTACTTACTTTTTGATCATGAATTTGCTTCTGAGTTAATTCGGCTCGGCATGCATGATGCAGATGTAAAACGACAGCAGATTATCGAATTTTTTAGTATCTAAGAAATTTTTCAAAAATATTTTTAGGCGACCTTCAACTATTCTTGCTTAAAACCAAGCCTGGCAAAGCTATTGGATCCTTCACATCCCTCTCCTTGTCCTTCCACTTCGACAGATAAGGGTTGAAAGGATGTCCGCCTGTCACGTTCTATTAAACTTGGCTTATCGCTTCCATAATGAGAAACGATGAACATTCTGCGATTATTTGGACAGTGGGTCTTTTTATCGATTGAGCTATCCTGAATTACGGTACCACCAATAATTTTTCCTATCTGCAAAAAGCTTAAAAACATATTGTGTTTGGATTTCAAATCAACAACTTCTGACTCTTGCTTCAAACTAAGACTACCGCCTTCTTTATTTACAGCTAAGTAATAGAGACTCCCATTGACCCCTGCCACTGCTAGCCAATTTTTTTTCCCTCCACAGCAGCTTTCACTCTTACTGTCAGGAAAATATATCGCTTCTGGGTATTCTTTTAGTTGAAAACGTGTTTCCACTTTCATATCAGAGATATTTGCCAAAGCTATTTCATCTTTAATAGCATTGATTGCAATCAAATAAATCTTTTTTCCAAAACCAAAGTCACGGCTAGATAGAAAAATTCTATCGGTCATCATTCCCACATTGAGCATATTTATTTGTGTTTGTTGACTGCCACCTAAAACGCGATCGATGTTTGCAAGATTAACAACCGCAATATTTTGCGAATCTTCATCGGAAATAACTGCTTTTGAAGCATTTTCATCGATTTCTATATGGCTTGGCTTAACTCCAACAGCAATTTTTTGGATTTGACCTTTTGCTTGCCCCGTCACTTTATCAAAGGCAATGATATCGATGCTGCTTTCATTTGGATCACTCAAAAGTACAACAGCCATAGTACCATGCTCAAAAGCTGCCATCTTGTAATACTTTTTCTTCAGTTGAACAAAGTGAGGAGTTGAAAAACTTTGGGTTTTCCCGTCTGAACTAGGAAAAGTTCTTACAATAAAAAGCCCAGGTCTCGCTCGATCGAGCACAAAAAAATAAGGAAATTTTTTATTTGGGCTTTTCACTACAGCAAGATTATTGCTCGAAGATCCAACTTTGACAGCCAAAGGAAAATAGTTAGGAGCAAATACAGTTGACTCGGTAGTAGCATCGTAGATAAGCAGCTTTCCTCTGAATGATGCGGAATAAACAATACAGCTGTGCTCCACCCCTTGATTGTAGGGATCGCAATTTGTCATGATAGCATCTGAGGCTCTGCGAATATGGCCACTGAGATAGGCTCCCTTATCAGCACAGCCCGTCAAAAAAACAAAAAGTAGAATATAAAAATGAGCCACAATTTTCATAGTTAAAGGCCTATGCCATCAGGGCTTGTAGTTGAAAAAACTTTTCCGAGATACTTTAGATTAAAATCAAAAATTCCTAAGGTACCATCATCGAAAAATGAAACATAAATCAATTTCTTTTTTTCATCGAGCACCGCTTTAGCCGGACCTTGACCATGAATCTCAGAAACCACATCAAGCGATAATGGAGATTTGGTAAACGATGCGATGCGACTATCTTTATAACACGGTATAAAAATACGGTTTTGCTCCTTCGAAACACTCATGGAAGTTGCCGATTCACAGACAGAAGTTGTATCAAGCAGTGTTTTTGATTTCAGACTGAATTTAAATATGCTCTCAGGTTTTTCGGCAAGAATATAGACTGACTGCTCAGCTTCATCGATATGCATATCATGAGCGCTATCGATGAAAAATTTATCTTTGAAATCCCAAAAATTGACACGCGATGGAGAAATTTTTTCATTATTCAATAAATCTGAAAGATTGATAGAGAGCAAATAAATTCCCTGAGGTTGACTCTTGTCTTCTTTGAACTGACGTTCAAGCAAGAAATACACTAATGATTTTTCGTTGTTTTTTTCTACTTGAATTTTTTTAGTGACAATAATTTCGTCTGCAGAAATTTTTATATTTTTAGATTTAAGCGTGTCGACAAAATTAAAAGACCGAACATGCTTCATCTTTGTTCCCAAAGAAATCAGCTCTATTTGGCTTGAAGTTCGATACGAAATTAAAAGATTTTTTTCATTATTATTGGTGGCTATAAGTTGAAGATATCCAGGTTCGCTTTGTTTTAATGAGAGCGATTGCGTATCTTTACAATCTACAATGGATTTTTGAGCGTTCTCACATGAAAGCACTCCCGAACGAATGGAAAATCTATACAACCTGCTACTGCTATCACTGGCAAAGGTAACAGTATTACTATCAAGCGCGATCATACTTGATGCCGATGGAATGAGAACATTCGATGTCACGACAGAATTCCAAGCAATAGGATTCTTAGGGACACCACTTTTAATCACTCGATCAACAGCCGTCGTATCAATAACAACCAATTTTCCATCGCTAAAATGATCGTCGGTATTTGCTCCAACTACCAACAACGCATCACCTTCAAGCGCCATATGCAGGGGAAAAGGTACGCTATGATCAGGGGGGGGTACTTTGACCGGGGCAGAAGTACAGCCAACCCATGAAAACAAAGCAATTAATTTAATGGCATATGATAAAACTTTTCTTTTTGACAAAATTTTTAAACTCCAAGATGCCTTTTTCGAAATGAACAATGCATCCTAAGTACACTACCGTCAAGTTGGCTTCTACAGGGCTTGACCAAGCTCATACAGTTGATTAGATACTAAAGAGATTAATAGCCCAGATGGCGGAATTGGTAGACGCGCTAGGTTCAGGTCTTAGTGAGGTTTTCTTCGTGGAGGTTCGAGTCCTCTTCTGGGCACCAGCATTTTTTTATCACACTCAGTATTTTGCCAACTCCCCACGAGCCCGCGAGTACTATAAAAACAAGTTTTTTCTCTGAAAAATAAAAATGCCCTAAAACCATTGAAAAAAATATTGCCATAAATGCTAGCGCTATGCTCGTTCTCATCAGATAAAGACCAATACCTTGCCCATTCCATAAAAAGTTTAGAGGACATTTGCCTTTTTTTATTGTCATAAAATTTCTCTATGCTCCAAAAAACTTAATACCCAAAAGACCAATGCTTATACAATAAAATGAAAACCATATCAGGCGATGGGTGCCAAGAAATTTCATAAACCACTTTATAACGATATAACCACTGATCGCCGCCGATATAAAACCCACCAATAAGGGCATTGCCATACGAGCAACAAGTTCGGCATCTTTAAAAAGCTCTATAGACGCAACTAAAGAAGCCCCCAACATTACCGGTATCGACATTAAAAATGAAAAACGGGCAGCGTCAGTACGGGAAAATCCTCGCGCTATCCCAGCAGCGATGGTCGAACCTGAGCGGCTCACCCCTGGTAATAAAGCAAGTGTTTGAGCAAAACCAATAGAGAGCGCATCTATCTGATTCATGTTGCGTTCAAACTTTTTGGCGAATTTTTCGGCAAGCATCATAGCAAAGCCTGTAAATATCAAACAATAACATGCTGCTAATGGCGAAGAAAAATAGCCTGAAATACTATCTTTGAACAAAATACCGATCAATGCAGCAGGCATGGTTGCGATCACTACCAACCACCCCATGCGCGAATCAGAATTTGACCACGGATCTTTAGCTACAAGACCAGCAATAACCCCCACAACTACTCGACGAATGACGGGAGCAAAAAATATCATTACTCCAAATAAAGTACCGAGCTGTACAAGGACATCAAAGATGAAAGACTCTTTTTCACAAAACTGCCACCCTAAAATATTAGGCACCAAGACAAGATGCGCACTGGAAGATACGGGAACATATTCAGTCAATCCTTGAACAATTCCTAAAAGTAGTGCCTGCAGCAATGTCATACAAACTATTCTCCACCCAAAAAATCTCTCACAAAAATATTCATAATCAAAAAGTTACTAAGTGCCAACCATCAACTGTTTTAGCTTTTGTTAAAAACCGGTTTAATATTACCTATTGAAAACTAATAATCCCTCCGATTAAAACAGTAAAAATAAAACTTAATTAAAATCCATAGACATAAATCCAAACATCCTAGCTGATTGATATCACTCATCAACGGTTCATAGGAGATTTTATGTCTAAAATACTTTCGGCAAGTGTGTTATCGCTCATCTTTTGTTTGCACAGCGCACAGGCATCACACAATTTTAGCACAACTATTTACTGTAGCGATCCCACCGAAGCCTCTAAGGCAAGAGTAGAAATTGGTCTGGACCTTATCAATAACGCGGCTACTTTTATGTATCATGCTGCGAATGGTGAAGTAATCAACCTGAATATTGGCACGCCTTATGGTTATGGCTCTTCTTCTCACGTCACCATGAAAAGCAGCTTTAATAATCGATTGCGCGGCGAACAGAGCATCACCATCTCTGCACACAGCGATATAATCACAAGAATTCTTCATTACACACGCTTCGAACTTACTTTGAGCAAACGCATGAATGCCATAAGCATAAGGGAGTTGAGCTACAGTAAAGGAATTGATGCATTTCCCGAACAAAATATCGAAGCCCACATCAGCGATCTTCCTTTGAGCTGCCAAATAAATCTCTAAGCTAATTTACGGTTAAGGATATTTTTCAACCAATAATTCACCATAAAAAATTATTTATTTAGCCAATAATAAAAGGATAATAATAGATAGCTATAAAGGGTGATAGTGTGAAAAATGCAAACATTTTTTTTATCAGATTATCAAACGTTTTTTTATGTTAGCAATCTCATTTCTAACAGCGGCGTGCCAAACATCCGATAGTCCAAAAAAAGAGAATAATACCATGATGAGTAGGAGCGAGATGGTAGTGGGTGAAAGCTGTTCTTGTTTAGAGCAAGACAAACACTCTAAACGCCAAATAAGAGCGTGCGATACTGATGAAAAAGACAAAAAAATAGGCTTGCACAAATAAAAGTTTTAGGGGGGCTTAACTACTTTTATTTTTAGGCTTTATTTTGCTGTCGGGCGTTGAAGAGTGTTTTTACTCTTCAACGTTTTTTATAAAATAAAACAAGAAAAAAATCAGACTTACTAAAAAATCCCAGCGCGCACCATTTCACCCCTTTATTACTCATTATCAATCGAATTAAAAATAATATTACGACATACTGATAATTACTATTTCTTGTCTCTTGCAATACTATCCGCAATCAAAAGCGCACTAGTATTAGTGCCCCCCACCGCTAGCTCATTTTTTTTTACGCGCTTCTATCCAATTACCTTTAGTCGTTTTGATGCTCGTTCATCAAATATTTTCTCTCCATCCAAATAACGAGGATCAAGCAAGTGGCTTGCTTTTACATTTTTTATGGCATGCAACATGACCGAACGAACATCGGACTTCTCTTGCTCTAAACTATCAAGCAATTCTTTCATGCGCTTACGCTTAAGACCTTCTTGTGATCCACACAGGTTGCAAGGTAAAATGGGGAATTCTTTTTGTTTGGCATAAGAGATAATGTCTCTTTCAGCTACTTCGATCAGCGGACGAATGACAAAGAATTGTCCATCATCGGTGCGGTATTTGGGAGGCATCGCTTGAAGTTTTCCCGCATAGATCAAATTCAGCAGCAATGTTTCAATCGCATCATCACGGTGATGGCCCAAAGCTATTTTGTTAGCTTTGATTCGGCTGGCCACTTTATAAAGCACTCCCCTGCGCATACGGGAGCACAGCGAGCAATACGTCCCCCCCGGTTTAGTTTTTTCTTTAACAACGCTGTAGGTATCTTCTCTGATGATCTCGTGATCGATGTTATGTTCCATAAGCCAATTTTCCAGCGGTTTTCCATCATAACCTGGCTGCACTTGATCAACATGCACCGCAGTAACTTTAAAGGAAAAAGGTGCTCGGGCCTGAGCTGAAAGCAGCAGGTCAAGCAGAGTATAACTGTCCTTGCCACCTGAAATAGCAACCATGATGTGATCATTTTCTTCGATCAATTGGTAATCAACAACCGTGTTGAGCATGGTGCGCATAAGTCTTTTACGTCGTAAACTTGTTTGTTGACTCACAGCAAAACCGGCCCAGTGGCGCTCATTTGGAGCTCTTTCGTTCATAATTATTCTATTCCAATCTTACAAATGTTTTAGGTATCCCTATTGACGCTTTTGACATAAGACATTTTTATGCCCAGTCAATGGTGGGTGTAGCTCAGCTGGTTAGAGCACCAGGTTGTGGCCCTGGGGGTCGAGGGTTCAAATCCCTTCACTCACCCCATTTTTTTATCACTTGATCTTTTATCACTATGCGTCCGTAGCTCAGTTGGATAGAGCACCGGACTTCGGTTCCGGGGGTCGTGGGTTCGAATCCTTCCGGGCGCGCCAATCGTTTTTCTTGCTACATAATTTTTCATGAGATGTTGATGGAAATTACCATCAATCTCATACCTATCGCCCTTGGTGCTGGCATTCCGCTTTTTAGAAAAATGAGCGAGTCTTTTAACCTCAAGCTTTATACAACAAAGTTAAAAGATATTAGATTGCGAATTGGTTCAGATAAATCTTAAAAACATAGCAAAACTAGAAAAATAAGAATATTAAAATTTGATAATTATATAAAAATAAAACTACACTTCACATGATAAAATCACCAACAAGGGTATCATCATGAGAGCCATTCATATTTTATTGGCAGTAATCTTCTTCCACCTTTTTGCGTATTCCTATCACGAAAATTTAGAGACAAACTCCTTGTTTGATGGAAACACTGTACTCCATTTGGCTGCAGCAAATGGCAATCTTCCAATGGTCGAATTGCTTCTAAATAATGGTGCTGACATCAATGCTATTAATCTTGATGGACAAACGCCGCTTCATTTTGCAAGCGTTCATGGACATATCGCTGTAGTTGAACTGTTGCTCATGTATGGAGCTAATGCCTCAATCATCGATAACGATGGGAATATCGCTCTTCACATGTCTGCAAAAATAAATAATTTCTATATCAGCAGTATGTTGCTCTATGCTGGTTCAAACATAAACGCAAGAAATGTTGATGGCCGCTCTCCGGTTCACTATGCTGCAGAGAATGGCTCTTTTGATCAAGTGGAACTCTTCATAAATTTCGGTGCGAATATCAACGCTGCTGATAATGAAGGAAACACACCTCTTCACCTCGCTACCGCCAACAATTTTTATGCTATTGTAGCTCTGCTCCTTGCCAATGGAGCGACTCCTTACTAAACAGTACTTTTTCTAAATCAATAAAGCGTTTACAACATCATGTTGAAGATTATAAACTCAGCATGATGTTTTTAATTTTTATCAACATCAGACCAAGCATAATTTTCCTGAGGGATTGGCACTTGGAATTTCGGCTTAGATTTTTTCTAAGATTATTTTAAGATTTTATTGCCTCGCTTAGAGGCTATATTTTTAAAATCAAGATGGCGTTGTTAAGCCGTGTTAGCAAAATATTTGCAATTGTTAAATGAATATAAAAAATTAGTAGAAGCAAGCGGCTGCTCTTAGTAGTCAAAAAAATATTCATCCAAGTCAAGGCTATACAGCCCAATAATTTATTTAAACAACAAATATTAAATAAAAACAGATAAGAGATGGTTAAACGAACCGCTATAGATTCTTAAGGATCAATGAAAAATCCTTCTTTTTGTCAATCTAAAAATACCTTAGTGAGGACATTATGCTCAAATTCGCCATACTTTTTCTCTTAAACTTTATGTGCGTCTGTATTCTTAACGCGGATAATTCAAGTTCATCTCATAGCAAACTTAATTTATTAGATCAGGATTTAATCAATGAAGGCTATGAATTCATTGAAAACATCAAACAAAAAAAATTTAGAGAAACTAGCTACGAGCCAGGCTTTGTATTTAGATTTTATCCTCCACTCGTTTCATACCAAAATGACCAGGGCAATTTAGTACAAGAACAAGATGAGGAAGCCACCTATATATTTGTTTATAAAAACTGCAGTTCCTCTACATCGATCAAGATAAAAGAAGATGCAAAAAAATTCGTAACCATAAAACCCGACAACCCAAACTATACGAGCGAAGCAGTAAAGATTCCCAAATTTCACACGCTAAAAATTCAAAAAATACCTCTGAGCTCAGAAGAAAAAGAAGCTTTGGGAGAACAAAAAGAGTTGTCTAAAACATGTTGTTTTCTGCCATCTAAAAAGACTTATAAACACTGCTGGAGCGTAGATATCTACAGAAAATCTTTTTTGAAAGAAAATCCAATTCTTGACACTTAATTAATAACTATAAAATAAACAAGACCAGCATTCTTTGCTGGCCTTTTATTTATAGATATTATGCTAAAGCATCAAAGAAATAATTTTTTGCATCGTAGATTTAGATATTTAGCTAATCCCATCAACAAAAGCACCATCCATAGATTTAATGCATTTCCCTTGGTTGTAGAACATCCAGAGGCCTGCAATGCCGATTTGCTATCTAGCCCTTTCTCGGCTGACTCAGCTAAACCATTTTGCTTTAAGTCAAGAGCACCGCGAGCCGCTTCAGAAGATGGAGCTTTTTCAGCAGCTGCCACAACTGCTGGAGCTGGCACTATGGGCACAAGAGGTGGCGGAAGATCAACATATGCATGAGCATTTGCTTGGTTGCCACGATTGTGATTGTTAGTGCGCCCTCCAATCAGACGAGACAGAGAAGTCGAATAATTATTTTCGTTGTTGAGATCCATGGTATCGGAAGAAACCACCGCTTCATTCCTTAGGATCGATAAGTTCTGTGCATCTTCGCTGACTTTCATAATAAAAGTAATTGCTACACTTTCTTCAGAAAGAAGTGTGCCAATACCGCACGTCACTTTGTTTTCAATCTCTGCGATTGCACAGTTAACGCCTGCTGGTGTGCTTTGAGGAGCACTTACAAAAGAAAGTAGATCTGGCAATCTATCAACCAACAAAACATTTACTGCCGCCGATGGTCCATTGTTAGTTACCGTAAGCGTATACCTGAGATTTAAACCCGCCTTTACATCGTGAGGCAGAGGCTGCGTTGCCAACCAGTTGGTATCATAACCAGGTATATTATCTGTTTCACCTTCCGCTTGCTTAATAACCGCAAGATCTGCTAAAGCTCCCACATCACCAGAAATGAGCACTTCATTATTTTTTAGATCAGGATCAATTCCCATGTGCGTTAGTGTTGCATCATTGGTCAGCGTAATTCCATCATCAGCATTTATTTCCATGGTGAGGGTCCACGCTCCACCGCCAGGAGCTTGAGGTACGGGTTCTAAAGGTTGATCGAGCGTGCATGCAAAATAAAAATCTTGGATTTCCGTATTAAGTGGAGCCATTGGACTGCAACTCATCGCTCGATCGCTGTTAAGACTTTCGATAGTAAAATTTCCATCGGCAATTCCGGTATCGCTCAGTGTCACCATACGTGCGGTACAGGGGCCCAAATTTTGTACCAAGATTTTATAAGTCAGTGCATCTCCTGCTTTTTCTTGAGATGAGGTTTGAAACTTAGTGACCTTTAAATCCGCAGTTGAGCCTTCTACCAAAGCAGAAATAAATGCAGCATTGTTGCTATTATCCAAATCCATAGAATCGCTGGAAGCCCAGGCACTGTTATTAAGAATTGATCCACATGTCTTTGCATCAATCGGAAAATCAGAATCAACATTGATAGTAATTTCTACCGTTTTAGTTGCAGTATCGCCCTCGCCTTCTTCTGGATGACCTGTTGGAGTCAGCGTACCTAGTTTACATAAAATGGGATCCTCTGGATTACCAGGAGTTCCAGACAAGCAGCTTCCTGTGTCACCATTCAAAACAGAAATATCAACGATACTTACACCTTTTGGTAAAAAATCTTTTAGCACTACATTTTCGGCTCGGCTGATGCCCAAATTTGTTACCGTTACCTGATAGATCACCTGCGATGCTCCAGCAATCCAAGGCTGACCTGGGTCTGAAGAAATTATTTTAGTAACTTGCAAATCCGATGAAGCATCAAAAGGAGTTACTGTAGTTGCTATATTATTCTCTGGATTAGGATCTGTAGAAATATTATCGCCTGCAAAAACTTCTACAATATTATTTAACGCGCCATCTTCGTATGCCTGCAAATTTATAGTCATCACAATTCTGCCATTAACCGTAGGTTCATAGCCAGGATCCCCTGGTAAATCTCCATCGCAATCGTAATAACCGGTCGGATGAAGTGTTGTTGCACCTATAGTGGCAAGATCAAAAACTCCCGTTGCGAGAGCAAAGTTACATTGAAACTCTTGTGTTAATCCTCCGCAGTCTCGAACAGATAAACTACATCCATTAGCCCTCACCCACTGGGCATTAGATACTGTCTGCATGAACAATGTGTCCCGTATTACCGGATGAAATGCCGTAGATGGACCGTTATTTTCCACAACCATAAGATAATCAAATTGCTGCCCCGCTTTGGCACGAATTTTCGATGCGAATTTTTGAACTTTTAAATCACTGACAGATTGAACCGTGATGTCATCAGGAAAACTATTTACTGAATACGTTGCATTATCCAAAGTCACCGTGGCTTGATTGCTTACTACGCCGATTATTTGCGGCTCTATCGAAACCAAGAGCTCAAATGTAACTATTTCCCCTACGGCCAACTGATATTGAGGAGCAGTAAATGCATTTCCAGCAGCTCTGCATTCAACCACATCAGGATTTGTTGAGGTTACACTACATGGAGTTTCACTCTGTTGATAATGAAAACCAGCAGGAAGCGTATCTGAAAACAGCAAATTTTCCGCTATTTCATCTCCGATATTTCTAAGGGTAAAGGAATAACTGAAAACTTCTCCTGCAATAGGAAGTTGAGGTTGACCACGTTTGATAACTTCAATTACAGCTTCTGAAAAAGCAAATGTGCCGTGTAGTATACTTAGCAAAAAAATTAAATTAACAAGCTTAGTCCTGCGAAATAATATGAGTGATAAAAACATTGTCCCCCCTGATAATTATTTTTTGCTTTCTTAATTCACAAGAAATATTCAAAAAATACTTTTCACTCAAATATTAAATTAATTAACATATGTAAAAATACATTTTGTTTTTCAAATTTTAGAGATCAAAATAAAACAATAACTTAGTCAAAAAACAACTACCAACACTGATAAACTTACATAGGCTCAGGTTAGGATTAAAACGCAGATATAAACAGTGAAATTAAGCCCCTTCTGAAGGCCCATAATGAAACAAGCTCATAATCGCCTTTAGGCTTCTTGAAATTTTGGTTGTGTCCAGAAAATGTTGAAAGGCTTCTTAATAAATTTTTGAACGATTCCGCAGCGCACGCGAGGACTTAGTGAAAAAATTTATTAAGAAGCCTTTCAACATTTTCTGGACACAACCAAAGTGTTTAGGAAATGTCAGCATAAATTTGTGATGACATCTCACAGTCTGTAAGCCTTGTTCCCATGGAATCTGTGGTCAATAATTTTCCGCTCATGTCTTCATCGATATAAGCATCACCAGCTACCTCATCGGGATATCCACCGTCATGATAGACAATCCATACTCTGTTAGTTTTCTTATCTTTATAAAAATAAAAAGCATCCCAATGGTCAGAAAGATCCTTATTGTTAGCATCATAAAAAGCCATCTCGCCACTACCCGGGTTATATTTCATCATTTTCCAAGTTTCATGACCTTCAATGCGACAGTTTAAGCTTTCTACACTTAAAGCTTGAAAGCCTTCGATTTCAGGCACCCATGAAAATGCTCCCATGCTTAAAAGCAGCATTAATCCCAATGATTTAATCATTTTTGTTAACCTCATACTTTAATCGTATGATGTTTATTTCTGAAAATTGCTTGTTTTGGATAAGCTCATGATGTCAAATAAGTGCCACGCTTTTAAATTATTTTTTCTTTTGGATATAACCAAAGCCTTTGAATGTTTTTGTGGCACTTCTCATAAAAAATCGAGGAATAGTAACTATGAAAGGTATCGACCAAATTGCTAGCAAAAAATATGCGGGATCATTCGCTTGGCCCACTTTGATATTAGCGCTGAGCTTGGCCATTTCTCTAATAGCCAGCATAAGCCTATGCTACCTTGGCCTTATCCCCCTGTGGTTCTCATCAATCACCAATTTTATTTTATGTTATGTAGCTTTCACACCTCTGCACGAAGCAGTGCATAACAATATCAGAGGCTCATTTAAACATCTGCAGTGGATAGAAAACCTAGTTGGCCATCTCTCTGGAACAATGCTGCTCGGCCCTTTTAGATGTTTTGGCTTTCTTCATTTAAGTCATCATGCTCACACTAATGATAGTGCTGAAGATCCTGACGCATGGGTTAAAGGAAAAAATTTTTGGTCTGTTTTTTGGCGCTGTCTAACGATAATCCCTCACTACTATGTTTATTTCTTCACCAGTAAAAAATCTTTTGCCAAAAAATTATTTTTGCCCACCGTAGCAAATTTTATTTTTCTTATTTTGCTTATTATTTTCTTAGCTTCTATTTTTTCTTACAAAATTATATTTTTTGGATGGGTTATACCTTCACTATTGGCAAATTCAGCTCTAGCATTTTTCCTTGACTATCTACCTCATGCCCCTCATAGCACACAGGATAGATACAAAAACACCAACATAATCTTTGGGAAAATTATTTACATTATCAGTATGGGCCATAGCCTTCATATTATTCATCATCTTTGGCCGCGCATTCCGTTTTATCGTTATGGGCAGGCCTTCAATGAATACGCTTACTTAATAGAAAAAAATAAAACCCCTGTTTTTTATTCGCTCACTCACTTCTTTTATGAAATAAAAAAACATAATTCGTAGTAAGGAGAATTCATGGGCATCGTAGATGAACCACGCATTGTTCAGAGTGAAAATTTTGAAATACTGTCCTTAGCCACAGAAACAGTACCTCCTTACACGACTACCAATACAATCTTGTATGGAAAAAATAATTTTTGGGTTATTGATCCTGCTACCAAAGATCCCCATCATCAGGAATTTTTAATTCGACATATTCAGATGCGCTTAAATAAAAAGCAAAAGATGTTAGGAATTCTTCTTAGCCATCATCATAGTGACCATATCGGAGCTGTATCCCTTTTAAGCTCTAACTTTAAAAGTCCCATCCTGGCACATAAATTTTTATGCGGCAAAGTTGATTTTTCTGTAGACCGCACGGTAGAAGAAGGTGAGCATTTAGCCCTAGATGAAAAAAATTCTCTAGAGGTAATTTATACTCCGGGCCATGCAGAAAGCCATGTGGTATTTTTTGATCGGAGCGATGGTTGCCTCATTGCTGGGGATATGATCACAAGTCGCGGAACTATTTTGATTCCTCCCAATAGCGGTTCACTTAAATTATATCTTTTTCATCTTGAGCGCATAGCTTCACTGCCAATAAAAACTATAATTCCTGCTCATGGTGAAGCTATCGTAGAACAACCACATTTTTTTTTGCTCAATGCCATTAAACATCGTTTAGAGCGCATAGAACAAATCTATCGCGTACTTGAAAACAGCCAACAGCTCATCGATGCAAGCGATATTACCAACACTATCTACCAAAGAAAAATTGAAGATAGATTGATGTTTTTTGCCCAGCTATCGGTAGAATCGGGCCTTTACTGGCTTAAAGAAAATAATCTTGCATTACAGGAAAACTACCGTTGGAAACTAAGCATGCATACCTATACAAGTAAAGAAAAAATCTTATTGAATCCCTTGAAAGAGATCAATGAGCGATTGCGATACACCTAAGTGGCGACTGCCGTCCCATTCATAAAATCCCGTGCCAGATTTTTTACCTAAAAATCCAACTCGAACCATTCGCCTCAACAGATTTGGTGGTTCAAACACGTGAGAATCGAGGGAACGATAGAGATGCTCGCTTATCGCTAATCTCACATCGAGCCCGACCCAATCAGAAAGCATCAAAGGCCCCATAGGGTGACCATAACCGAGCTTCATAGCCCGGTCTAGTTCTTCTACTCCGGCGACTCCTTGTTCAAGCATGCGTATAGCTTCGAGACAGAAACTAATTCCCAAACGCGATGTTGCAAAACCCGGACTGTCATTAACTACGATACATTCTTTGCGCAAGGAAAGAGCGAGTTCTTTAGCAAGCTCAACAGCATCAAGACTATTATCAGCGTGCACAACAATTTCTAATAATTTCATGATGTGAGCAGGATTAAAAAAATGCAGCCCCAAAACTCGTTCTTTATTCAATGTTGCACTTGCAATATCGCTAATGGATAGACTTGAAGTATTAGACGCAAGCAATCCTTCTTCGCTGATAAGTCTATCTGCAATAGAAAATATGTGGCGCTTAATCTTGATATCTTCGCTCACAGCCTCGATCATCAGGTCACAACCTGCAAGCGCTTCAAGATCTCTAGATTGGGAAATGCAATCACTTATAGCTTCAGCCTCGAAATTATTTATTTTTTGTTTTTCAATGCTTGTTTCCAAAAGGCGATCAATAGCGTTTAAGCCATTTTCAAGGGCAAAAGGATCATTATCGATCAAACATACGTCTATTCCAGCTTGAGCCAACACATAGGCGATGCCACGCCCCATTGTACCAGCCCCAACTACGCCTGCTCTAGTAAAATGATTCATTCTATGTCCTTCTTATGAAAGTGCCTCAATGGCCATGCTAACTCCCTGCCCCACTCCAACGCAAAGAGTTGCTAAACCTAATTTCTTTTTGCTTTTATGCAGATGGTTCAGAAGCGTAATTAAAATCCTTGCTCCCGAACACCCTAAAGGGTGGCCTAAGGCAATCGCGCCTCCATGAGGATTGACTTTGGCTTCATTGATCTTGAGTAAATCTACAACACTGAGCACTTGAGCTGCGAAAGCTTCATTTATTTCTATCGCGTCAAAATCGCTCAGCTTCATTCCAAGTCGATCGAGCAATTTTATGGTAGCCGGAACTGGACCGATTCCCATGGTAGTCGGTGCAACTCCACATGATTGAAAACCTAAAATTCTTGCCAATGGCTTTAGTCCATGAGCTTTTGCATAGTCGATCGAAGAAATCAGCAGTGCTGCTGCTCCATCATTAAGGGATGAACTGTTCCCTGCCGTCACCGATCCTCCTTCTTTAAATGCTGCTTTGAGCTGCGCTAGTCTATCGAGACTTGTATCGCTGCGAGGACCTTCATCTTGATCTATGATGGAGCTTTCATTTTTTTTGTTTTTGATAACTACATCAACAATTTCATTTTTAAAAAATCCCGAGTGTTGCGATTCGATCGCTTTTTGATGGCTCCACAAAGCAAATTGATCCTGACGCACACGGCTGATGTCATATTGTTGCGCTAAGCGCTCGGCTGTGAGCCCATTAGATTCAGGGGGAGTTATCTCACGCATTTTTTCATTGAAGAAACGCCAGCCCAAAGATGAATCATAGATTTCCGGTATTCCGATTTTAAAAGCTGCCGAAGCTTTAGCCATAACGTAAGGCGCACGCGACATGCTCTCAACACCGCCCGCAATCATGACTTGATTTTCATTCAAAGCAATTTTTCGTGCCGCATCTGCTACGGCATCAAGCCCAGAAGCGCAGAGCCTGTTGATTGTCACAGCACTCGCATTAACCTCAAATCCAGCCAAGAGCTGAGCCATCCGAGCAACATTACGATTGTCTTCGCCCGCTTGATTGGCACAGCCTGCACTCAATTCCTCTACATCTTTTATTTCGACTCCAGCTCTTTGTACGGCCTTTTTAAAAACCAATGAGAGCAAATCGTCAGGTCGACAATCTCTAAGGATTCCTGCATATTTTCCGATAGGTGTACGTGCAAAACCGAGAATTACAGGAGTTTTTGGAAGCTTCACGATAAAGCTCCTTTGCCGTTAAGGTAACAAAGTCTTAACAAAACAAAACTAATAAAAAATTGTTTTGCTTGTAAATTGAATTAAAAACTTTAGGATTGAGTTTTTTTATTCTTTTCGTTTTAAGGCCGCGTGATAATGCATAAATGCAATGTAGGTGCTTACCCCCCACAGTGTGAACAAAATAACGAAGGTTATTAAAGCAACCTTTATTCCCCAAAATAAAGCTCCACCTCCAAAAATAAACGCCAGAAACAAAACATATTTGGTCAGTGAAAGATTCTTTTTAGTATCGATTATATCTTGTTCGATCTCATTTTGAGGCTGTTTGTTTTTTTTCTTCATATACAGCACCTTACATCATAAATCTTTTGAAGAAATTAGTACAGTTATGCCCTGCCAATTCAAATTTCAACGGCTTTCTTAAAAATTGAATTAAGCTTAGCCAAGCGCTTGCTATTGATAGCTCGCTCAAAATAATTTAGATATTGGCAGATGAGTATGAACCTATTATTTGGACTTTTGCCGCTTGTGGCATTCGTGATTATCGACAACTTTTTGGGACTAAAATCAGGTCTCATTGCGGCTATAATATTAGCCTTTCTTGAGGCAGGCTACAGTATCTTTGTGTTTGGCAGTCTTGATGCTCTCAGCATCGCCTCCCTTGTCTTGGTGCTTGCTTTTGGATTTTGGTCTCTCAAATCCCAAAAGCCTATTTATATAAAACTTCAGCCAGTAATTTTTGGTCTCATATTCTCTGTCGTGATATTGGTTCTGCAGTACTTAAATAAACCTCTCTTGCCATTATTTCTGGATAAATACGGTGAACAATTTCCTAAAGAAATTATGTATGCTTTTGCTCACCAAAATATGCGCGGCTTGTTATCTCAGCTTTCACTTAATCTTGGCATCGGAATATTGATTCATGCGGTTTTGGTAGCATACGCAGCTTTCCGATTAAATAATTGGTGGTGGCTTTTGATTCGCGGTATTGGCTTCTATCTTATGATGGCACTATGCATTCTTAGTGCGCGGCTTTAAGAATTAAGTGATTAACTTAAGGCTCACAGCAGGAACTAGTTTTACCAAAAGCACTACGCCCAAAGTCAAAAGCAAAAGCCCTCCTAAAATTACCAGCATGAGCTTGCGGTAACGGCCTTGCGCCAAGAAAGCAGTTAGAGCTATTTTTGATACCATGGTTGCTGTAACGGCTAGAATAATTGTGTTGGTAGCAGCGATAATGCTGACATTTTTATTGGCTACCATATTGGCGTTACCAATGACAACTCCATGCAACTCAAAAAGAGCCGCAAAAAAACTTACGAGTGTAGTAAAAAAATCTCCCAAAAAACGTTCACTTAAATCAACAATAAAAATAAGTGCCGTAAGCAGTGTGCCAATTTTTATTGCACTTCTTAAATTCAAAGGATTTGAATGTGTAACTCGTGCCAAATCTGACTTTTGTTTACGCACCAAAATTATACCAACGCTTATACACACAAGCAGAATTATTCCTAATGGAATGATAAGTGCTGCTAAAAGCGGCAGAGAAATTGGAGCCACCAGTACAAATACCTGAAACAACATGGCTGTAATGGCAAAGAGAGCTGCCGATGCAATGCTCATGTAATTTTCTGGTGTTATTCGTGCAAGGCGAGGATAGGAGGCAAAAGCTGCTGTTGATGAAATATTTCCTGCCAAAAAACCAGCTAAGGGAAGCCCTATTTTTTCTCCAAAGATTCGTGAAATCACATAACCAATAAACTGAATTCCTGCAATCATGGCTATAAGCAAGGCAAGCTTAAATGGATTAAAGATATGCAAGGGATCAATAGTACGGTTAGGAATCAGAGGAATGACTCCCACTGATAACAGTATCAAAACTGCTGCAGCCTGAATTTCATCAGGACGTAAATATCTTCTGATAAAACTATGTAGAGCGGTTTTGTTGTGTAAAATCAACACCATTGTTACGCCTACAAGCAAACATAAAATCGGCTCTATGTGGGAAAAATAGCCCAAACAAAATGTAGCCAGCGCAGCAATTTCAGTGGTAATGCCTGCAGGCCTACTTGATTTTTCACTTTGTTGACGAGCGCTCAACATATAGTTGATCAATACAGCAGCAGCCAAAAAAATAACTAAAGCCAAGGCTATCAAAGGCTGATCAATTCCTCCCGCGATAGCTCCAAGAATAGACAACAGCAAAAATGTCCGAACACCCATACTCTTGGTGCCATGGATAGATTGGCGTTCTCGTTCAATTCCAATTAACAATCCGATAAGTATTGCAATAAGATATGGTGAAAGCTTGACCAACATTTTTTCCCCACAAGCTTAACAATGCTGGTATGAGGTGACACCTAAATCCTAGCACAATCAGATACCCCAGAAGCAAAACTCTTGACGGTTCGCCATGTTGCTCGTGGAAGACGTATGCCAACAGCATACAGGGTATTCTTCAATAATTTCAAAGCTGCATGAGGTAGAGCTATAATGCAATTTGTGCCACTGACATGAGGTTCATCAAGCACATAAGCTTCAATCTCAGAATCTTCTGACCAGCTTTTCAATGCATGATGGAGATTATTTTGATTACCATCTATGCTGTGCGAATCACTCAAAAATAGTTCTATGTCATGGGCCATGCCCTTGATGAAATCTTTGGTAGTTCTAAAACAAAAGCGCGTCGCTTTAAATGGAGCTTTAATAACTTGCTTAGAGTGAAAGCTAATACGCCTTCTAATTTGGTCATAATTATTTCCCTCTATATCAAACTCATAATACTCGCCAATTTGTTTTTCACTGAAATGATCATGCTTTGCCAAAACACAATTCGCACACATAAATATCGCTAAGAGAAAAAATCGATAATTCATAGAGCAACCTCATTATCTTTCAATTCACCCGCTGGTAGAACTTCGTTTATATTATCTATTTCATAAAGCAGAATTATTGTTTCGTAATGCTCATAAACTTCCTTATCAAGTACACTTTTAATACCAACAACAACTTGATGTTCAAACCCTCTAAGATCAATAATAGAGATGAGTTTTTTCTTCATATTTTTAAGCTGATCAATAAAATTTTCTACATAATCTTTATCCATAGCAATCATCACGTGATCTTCGCTCACTCGATTAATTCGATCATTAATTTTTTCGATAAGATCGATTGATTTTTCAAAGCGTTTTTTTATTCTTTTATTTTTTTTCTCTTCAGCTAAACTCATATTTTCATACTTGAGCATTAGTTTATCGACCAACGCTTCAAGCGATAGATGTCTCCTGCCAGCCATTTTATAGATCGATTTACGTTCTTGCTCAGAGTAGCCTTGATTTTCTAAATCAAGCATATTTTTGATCGTTTTTCTGGCAGAAACGAGCAATAATTTTGTTTCACTTTTATCCTGCCGAAATCCCTTTTCGATTATTTTGTCTACTCTTTCTTTTCCGTAGATATGCACCAAATCGCTATTCTCATCCAAAAGATATTTATCGTCATAAAGCAGACGCAATTGCTGATCGATATTCCGCAAATTATTTCTTGACTGATCATAGAATTTTTTAGTAGCCCTTTTGTTTTTCCATTGTCTCAAGGTATGAGCACTCTTCATAGGGTTGAGTAAAGCAATGGGCTCATTTTCTTCGTTATACTCTTTGGTATGAGTGATAATAAATTTTTTGGCTTGATCGATCGTATTTGCATATCCACTTTCTGCGCGAATAACGAGATCTTCTGGCTTTGCTCCTAAAAGCTGATGGATTGCAGCAAAGCCATTCAACCCAGACTGCACTTGTATAAATTGCTTAAGTATCAAAGCTTGTTTATCTGGGTGCTTTCCTCGAATAGTCTCTAACAAATAATAAATTTCTATTTGAGGGATACCGCTTACTTGGCTTGCAACATAAATTCTTTCCCTGCATTCATCTTGAGATAAAAGCTCTAAGTGAGCGACACTAAGTTCACGTTCAATATTAACTTTGCGAATTTGTCGTGAATCCTTTGCCTCAAAAGAGCCTATAGCGGTACCAAAAAGATCGTTAATTTCGCGTACGATATCATTCTCTTGATCGTCAGTAATAAGATTATCCTCAAATTGCCCATGAATCAGCAAACTATCAAACTGCCATTTATTTACACTGAAATTCATTTTTGAATCATCGATAGTATAAATTCTTCGATGTGAAAGATAGAGATCCCTATTGAACCTTCCGCTAAAACCTTGACCAACGCTTTTTCTAAAGGCAGAGGTAAAATTGCTTATTGCAATGATACCATCGCTTGATGTGCTTGCTGCATCCGCTTGCATATACTGCCAATCAATGCCTGCAAATTGTAGATTCAACCTATCGTGAGTCGGCCTAAGTTTCTTATGTGCAATAGAAACAGCCTCCATTACTCCTTTGAGTAAGCGTGAATTAAAACCAGCAGATAATTTTTGTGAGGATACCTCTACATGTTCAACAAAACTAAGTGCCACACCTCGATTTTTCAGCTGTTCATTTTGATATCTAAATTCACTCAAAAGATATTCTGGTCCTCTGTTTTCCGAGTAAATTTGAATTTCATGAGGAGATGGCAAACGCCCATTTTCGACAAGATCATAATAGGCAACAACCGAATCAGGATTATCAAAATCAAAGATAAAACTCTGCTTTTTGTAAATTGACATCGAATCGATGTATCCCACTCCCAAGGTATTAAGAGCGCTGCTGATAATACCTATTTCATAGATACGCTTAGGTTTTATACTCACTTCAAATTTATTTGCGGGCAATCGCCTTAAGGCTAACTCAAATTCAGCTGTAAGATCGATCGTTGCCCCAAAACGAACAGCCCCTATCGGGATCTGTGACTGCAAACCCGCCACAAATGCACCTGATAATTTCCCAGTCTTTGTCTCAATAAACTCATCTCCGACGTTTAAATTTCGCGGATCGTCAAATTTAGGTATTTTACTTTCTTTAATTTGTTTTCCCAAAAGAAACAGCACTCCAGGAATTTCCGATTCCGTAAGCATTCGCTGAGCATCAGGAAGATCGACATGCGTTCTATAAATTCTTCGTGAAGTAAACTCCGGCCCTGCCCTAAAAGCTACTAAAATTGGAACTTTAAGATTCGAAAAATTTACAGCAACAGCAACTTTTCCAGAGACACCCTTTCGATCATCAATTTCAATTTTGTGTTTTCCTCTAATTTCAGCAAAGCGCCCGTCGAGCGGATATATCCCCTGATAATTAACATCATGATCACGTGTGAGAGTTCCCCAGATACTTGCTCCTGCACCTATCGTGCTACTCATCATCGTCATGAGTGAAATACCTGCAGATAAATTATTTCTCCACCCTGAGATCATGCCTCCTATCATCAAATAGGTAGGCGCGCCGTGCGACCAAAAAGTCCCATTGGAAAAATTAGCGGTATAGCTTGCTCCTGCACCGAGATAACGAGTTGTATAACTGAGCCACCAGCCAACTCCACCTGCTGTCCAATTATATGATCCCCAATAGGTTGCAGCAAAAGGCGCAATCATGACGGAATTGGTTAATGATGTATTGTGATTGGCAAAATAATGATTAGAAGAAAACACAGCATTAAGATTTCTCAATGAAGCCCAAACAATAGCATTTGAATTGACAGGATTTACCACTGGAGCAGATGTAGTGAGAGCATTGAGACGGAAATCTGTCGTGCCTGGTCGAAAACTTATGGGAACATTTAAGCTCGACAAAAATACAAAGTGTCTTCTAATCTCGCTAATGACTCGCGCATCTGAAACTATATCCAAAGCCCTAGGACTCAAGTCACGTAAACTTCTTTCAGTATCTGGGGAAAGCGAATGAAACAAAAGACTTTCAGAATTATTTTCTCTCTCACTATCAACAATAGTAATTTCATTGGCGATTGTATGAAATTCTTCAAAAAGTTCTATCGGATCACCAAATTTTTCTCCAGTCTTTAACTGAACTAAAAATCCACTCTGGGTTTTCGAAGCCCCCAAATCAAATAATTTTAAAATCTCTGGCCATGTCATGGGAGCTGTACTTAAAATTAATTCATAAAGCTTCACCTCATCAATAATTTTCATTTTATAAAGCTCTCTAAGAGCGTTTACTAAATTTATATTATTGATACTGGTGATTCTTTTAATCTCTTTGTTTTTTAAATTTATTTTACAATCTTTTTTAATAATTTCTTTAATCGTATCAACATCACTTGTACCGCTCAAAAACAAGTAAAGATTGCTCACCAATTCTGGTCCAAGCTCATGTTTGTCATTTATTTTTTGGATTTTAACCTTTGTTTTTTTGTAGAGCTTATCAAGTTTGGTAAAAATTTTTTTTGCACGCTTTAATTCATCGCCATAAGCTTTTTTATCCTGCTCATGCAAAGTACGATGATGTTTCCTATTGTCCGAGCGTTGTGAATAATCATGGTCTAAGTGCCCAAGCCCTTCTAGCTCATTGACCATTGGTAATGTTGATATCAAAGAGCTAGAAAACATCGTGCAGATAATAAAAATTGAAATAAAAAATAATTCAGAATTTTTTCCAATAAAAAATTTTTTTTCTGTATTCATAATAATTACCCACACCATATTTCTATGGTTCGAATTATTTTTCGGTTGGATATTTTTAGGGGTGCTTTTTAATATTTTTTTGCATTTTTTAGCTTCAAAATTTTTAAACTAATAAATTTTTCCTAATACTACATGTTTTATCCACTAGGATTAAAATCAGCTCATCAAGAGATTTAATTTGTTGCACAGCAAATTTTTTTCATGTCTCAAAGGAAAATTGACTAAAATGACGGGCACGTCCTAATGGAGATTCGATATGTCAAAGACATTGATCATTGAGCAAAACCAAAGATTGGCTAAAATTTTCATTGTAAAGAAATATGGATATCTATGCGTTCCTCTCCTGGCTCTCGTGCCATTATTAACCATGTGGTTGATGCACAGCACAGATTATCCAAATCTTAGCAGCTATTTTCCTTTATTTTTTGTGTTTGTCATTGTGCCTATTCTCGACTTACAATTCGGGCAGGATACCTATAATCCAGATGAACTCAGAGACGTCCCAAATATTGAGAAAGAATATTACTATCGCATACTCACATGGCTGAGTTTCCCTTTTTATGCGAGCTTGCTTGTTTTGGCTCTTTATACTTTTACCAAAGTAAATTTGAATTTTTTTGGCCAGTTGGGTTGGCTTCTTTCTATGGGAGTATTCGCTAGCGTTTTTACCATCAATGTCGCTCATGAATTGATGCATAAAACCAATAAAATAGAACCATTTTTTTCAGGCCTTCTTTTGAGCCTGGTATGTTTTGCCACCTTTAAAGTCGAACATATTAGAGGACATCATGTACATGTTTCAACTCCAAACGATCACTCTTCTGCTCGCTTACACCAATCACTTTATTCATTCTTGGCTCAGGCTTTAAAACACAACACACTTGCAGGATTCACGCTGGAGAAAAAATGGCTCAATAAAAAAGGACGCAGTGCTTGGCATTGGCAAAATGAACTGATTTGGTGGAGTTTGTTGAGCATTTTTTGGATTGTATGTACGGGAATTTTTTTTGGAACAATGGGAGTACTATTTTTTCTAGGACAAAGTCTATGCGCAATCATATTTCTTGAAATAATCAATTATGTTGAACACTATGGTCTGGAAAGAAAACTTCTAAAAAATGGTAAATATGAACCGGTAAGCCATCGCCACTCTTGGAATTCAAGTTTTTTATTCACCAATCTTTTACTCTTTCAACTTCAACGCCACTCCGATCATCATGCCTACCCAAAGCGTCGTTATCAGGTCTTACGCCATTTCGATGATAGCCCTCAACTTCCTTTTGGATATGCCACTATGATTCTTATAGCCCTCATTCCACCATTGTGGAAAAGGATCATGGACCCTTTAGCCACATCTTATGTACGATCAACCAAAAAGTGCATCTGATTTACTCAACTTCTATTCCATAAAAATAGCGGATAGTGATAATAAATTTTGCTTTTTATCGCTGGGATAAAAATTTTTCACTACCGCTATACACAATCTCTATCGCCATCTTTTCTACGTTAATGAACCCAAAGAAACGCAAAAAATATTAGAAAAATTACTATCTTGGGAAAATTATTCAAGGCACACTTGTTAGCAGGGAAAATATCGATCCCATTTGCAGTAACAGCGTTCCAATCCATTCCTTAGAACTTGTCGCTCGATATTTGGATTTTTAAAATCTATATTAAGAGGCCATACAGACATGTTAAAACTTATAAGTTTATTACTCGCTATCGGCTTTGGAAGCATTTTATATTCTCAAAACTATCAGCATGAAATTCCATTATTTAACGGTGGCATTCGTTTATTTTCCATTAATGAAGCTAAAGTAAAAATAAGAAAACTTGTTGAAAAAGATTTATTTGGATTTGAATTTGTTTTTACGGGGATCGAATTCTCACAAGACACAAGCGCACAAAAAATATTGGAAGAATTAGTTGTGCAAAAAGGGCATTCCTTCTGTAAACGATTTTATTGTCATGAAAAAATACCGTGCATGACTGTAGCCAAAAGAAATTCGGAACTAATTCATTTTGAATCTCAATACAGAAACTCATCAGATTACCAATTGGATTGGGAAATAGATGAAGAAGAAATTTTTATAAAAAAAATTATATGCAGCACTGAAGCTGAAGAGATAAATGATTTGATAATGGTTGAAAAACCATTGTCAAATTCGCCAAAAGTCTCTCGTTCCTACTTAGGTTCTTGGTTTAGCAGGTCAGATCAAGGCCAAGATATATCTGTTCAATCGCAAGCTATTTCGCCTCTACGCTCATGGTGGTATCAAGCAAGTTCAGAACCAATAGTGCCTGAGCCCTCACCAAAAGTTCTTGAAAAGGCTCAACAAGATCAATCATCAGGAGAAAGCTATCTGACAACCTTGTGGGGATACAGCAAGGCTCTAGTTGGAACCTTTAAACCTGCGGTCGAAACCTTTATTGAGTCAAAAAAAGATGCTGACCTCTTGGATCCCAACACTTGGAATTTGTGGGGGCAAGTTTATGAGCTTGGTAAAATTTGGGCGGTTCAAGCTGCTGCCGCTGGAGTAGAAGCCTGGAAAAAAGAAGACAATGGAGTAGAGGATGAAAGAGAAAAAATATACTTAGACGACATTCTAAGAATGGCTGATGAATTAGTAAAAAATGAACGGCAGGATTTAACTGATAGTCAAGTCAGCATTCTAAGAAACCTTACTAATGAAGCCCGACTAGAACTCAATAAATTTAAAGAACAGAAATCAGCGAGCGTAAATCGTATGCTCTCTGCCGTAAGTCAGGCGATGCCCAATACACAATCCGAAGAGAAAATACAAGAAAAGAGCCCAAAAGAACAAAATCATGCTGGATATTCGCCAGATCCATTATTCGCACCAAATGTAACCAATTATCCTCGACATATTTCGGTATCATCTCTCAAGCAAAAATTTGCTCCACCTGCTAAATCTAAACTCACTATTCGCCAGGCTACCGCTTCCACTGAACAACTAAAGGCTGCCGGCCGCCCTACTCTGCTTGACCTTAAAGATGAAATATTTCTAAATATGCGTTTTGATTATTTACGACAGATATTGGAATTTCCTTTTCACAAATGGCCCATTCAGAAAGAGGCTATGAGACAGCGTAGAGAAATTATCGAAAAACGCGGATCCAGTGAATATGAAAATAAACTGTGGGCATTAGCTCAAAATGTGATGGATGACTCCAACGCTAAAGAGTCAAAAAGAACCCTAAAATATTTTTATGCTGAACCAGGAAATGGAAAAACCAGTGGCATAGAGGAAATGTTTACAGGGTGGTTAGATCTTCCTCTATGCAAAATAAATTATAGCGAAGTGTCTTCGAGAAATATGGAAAAATTTCCTGCGGTGACCGGCTATATAAGGCACAGAATTATCGACTGCCTCAAAACCGTTTTTATGGAAAAATCAAGCGGTGTAAAAATTCGTAATGGAGTTGTTTTACTAGATGATTTTGATCGAGTTTTACAAGGTGAGTTAGCCGCTAACTCAATGGAAAAAGTAAAAGATAGAGAAAATTTCTTTTTACTTTTGAAAGATCTTGGAGATCCTTCACAAAAAACTATTGATGCAAAACTTGAATTTGAACTTCGAAAAGATTTACAAAAAGTATTAGAATTTCCTGTACGAATATCTGATCTTTATTTTTTTATCACAGCAAATAGCCTGCCTGTTGAATTTGAAAAAGACAGCAAAAAATCAGAAATGATTAATACACTTTTATCTCGGATAGAAATTTATCAGGTTCCTTATGCTGACAGAAAACAGCGATTAACCATGCTGCTTGAAGCATGGAAACCCGTGGAAGAAGAACTAAATTCTGAAGCCAAGGGTGTATTTCTTATAAATCATGAACTGTGCGAACAATCCATTATGGCTATTGTAGAAAAGGATGGAGAAGCATTGGATAAAATGAATGGAAAAATGGGTGTTCGTGGGCTGATTGAGTTTTTTAAAAGATTTAAGGGAACCATACAGACACGCAAACTGCACCCCGATATCTGCAAGCTTGAAGGGAATTACCCAAGCGACAGCCCATTCAATATAATTCTCGAAGCCAAATCTATCGGAGAATACCAAAAGGAACAAACCACAAACCTCCGACAGGATGCATTTAATAATGAAGTAGGCGAATTTCTAAGAGAGATGGAAGAAGAAATTAGCAAAATTTCCGAATCTGATACAGCGCTTTTAGAATTACAAACACTTAAAGACAACACAAAAGCAATTGAGCTAAGGGAGCAATCTCTAGCACAAATACAAGAAATGATTACTGCGTTGAATCCACCAACTCCTATAATCATGGACGGTGATGAAAAACAAAGGATATCGAAAGCTATTAGTGAACAACTTTACTACTTAGGTGAACATAACCTACAAAATATTTTTGATATCGCTAATGCCGTTCTAAAAAACCTAACCTTCGGAGGAAACGAAAATTATCAAACTCCGTTGATATTTCTCAGACAAGACAGTGCAACCGATTTAGGGATTATTTCAAACCTGGCTGAAATTTTAAACATTCCTTACTGCAAAATAGATGGAAACATAGAATCACTTGCAGTAAAGACGCCCTTGATATGGAAAAAATATCAGACTGAAAAAAAGGAGGGGACGGTATATCTTAGGACAAGCAACAGCAATAATAATATTCCTGCTGCATGGGATGAAGTAAAAAAAATCTATACGGCCCATCACAGCAACAAAATTTATATTGCAACGACCCCTTACTCAGGAACAACTTATTATTCACTTGAAACAAATGACTTTGAATTAAGCAGGGTAACCTCAACCGACTCGAAGTGGATAGATCTCTGTGCGCGTCAGTTGAAAAAAGATCAACTCAAAAATCTTTCTCAAGTTTTGGTGTTGTTTGATCGCACTAAGATGAATAGCTTTAATGAAGAGTTAGCTGAAGCATTCATGGAAAGCCTGGAGGGATTAACAAGAAGAGAGTCAGGACAAAAAATTGATATGAGAAAATCATCCCTTGTAATAGGAATGAATACCAATAATCTAACCGACTTTCAGATGACAAAAATCGATAAATATGGCCAGGAAGAAAAATCAGTAAATATCAACATTCATCCGCTCAATACTCATGACCGCCTTCTATTTGCAGAGGCTTATTTAAAAATAAAGCTACAAAAAAGAATTCAAGAGCTCAATTTACGTTCTGCACCAGAGCTCAACCTCAGCGACCGAGTGGCATTACAATTTATTTCGTATTTAGATCTGAGTTCATACTGGCAAACCCAAGAAAAGCAGCAAAAAAACATTGTTATCGATCCTCTTAGAGAAATGCTAAATCATCTAAGCAGCAAAATTATCGCCAGAACAACCGCATTCTTAAGCCTTGAAAAAGAGCTCAAAAACTACACACACTTGTTTAATGAATACTTAGAAAAATGGAAAATTTATTACAATAAAGGTCATGCTTATTCTACCGACGCCCCTCAAGCATATGAATCTTATCAACAAAAAGATTTAGAAGCCGATAACTGGCAGGAAGTTATTTTGTCTTGGATAGAAAAAGACAAAGAAATTTATTTTGAACAAAAAAGGCGTGAGGAAGAAGAAAAACGCATTGCTGAAGAAAAACGTCTTGCTGAAGAGCAAAGAATTGCTGAAGAAAAACGTCTTGCCGAAGAGCAGAGAATTGCTGAAGAAAAACGTCTTGCCGAAGAAGAAAAAAATAAAGAGGAAAGCAATGAAGAGTGATGATGCTTGCTGAAAATTATTTTTAAAATAGTTTCCAAAGATTTTAAGAATATTTGTTGCAGAATTAAGCAGCCAATTCAAAAAGCCAAGAAATATACTTAATACTTTTTGGAGGATTCTTGATGCCATCCTTTAAAATTCTTGGTTTGTCGCCTTCCTTCTGCTTAAAATGGAATTTTGCTCTTGCTTTATTTTTTTTTAGCAGCCAAAAACTTATTTCTTTTGAAGAACCAAGTACAAAACTTATAGCCAATGAGTTCAGGAAAAAAAAACTCTTAAATGTTACTAAGATTTCTTCTGATCCTTACGCCAAACGATCATTGAAGCCAAAAGCTTCTACGGATCTTTGCGGCATTGTTTATGTAGAAGGAAAAACAAAATACATCACCAAAACTTATAAAAACTCTGAAGATCTTGATAAAGATCACGCTTATCTTACCCACCTTGGTAAATGCGGTACCTGCTCATCATTGCAGGATCTAGCCAGCTATATGACGCTGAAAGATATGACCACCCCATCAAGAAGATGTGCATTTCTCTCTTTCAGTGAAGTCTTAGGTGTTGATTGCTTTTTGAACTTTGGTTTTAGTCTTCCATGCGCAAAGACTTGGTATTACAACTCAAAAAATACGGCAAAAAAATGCCTTGGGGTTTGTCTACGAAGTCTGTTTAAAAGTGAGAACTACAACTTAAGCAATGGAAAACTTAATCCTTGTCTAGAATGTGACGAAAAAATATCGGGCCCTATTTTTAAAGAAATTGCAGGCCGAACTCGGAGAAACTCTGGCCTTGTATCAGCTATAGGTAGATCTCCTTGGGAAATCGCAAAAATACGTCACGACTATTATTAGAAAATTTCAATTCAATAATTCACAATAACCAGCTCTAAAGCTATGGATCTATCGTGCTTGTTTTATTGATGGAGATAAAAATACTGTTTTAAGATTTGACCAAAGAGTGGCTTCAATAACCAAAAAAATTAAAAACAACTCTGATTATCAATGATTTTCTACTATAAATTTTAAATTTATTTTTAACCAATTGCTAAGCCATATCGCTATTTTTCCCTACCGAGGGAAAATATGCGAAAAGTTTTTTTTATCTTTTATTTTTTTATTTTTGGTACAGCTTTTGCTCATGCCCAAAATGAATCTGATTTTGTACGTATTCAGTTAATAGGCATAAATGATTTTCACGGAAACCTTGAACCTCCCACCGGAAGTTTGGGTACTATTAACGGAATATCTGCAGGAGGTATCGAATACCTTGCAACTCATATTAAAAATCTCAAAGAGAATCAAAGGCATTCTTTAATCCTTTCAGCCGGAGACCTGTTCGGTGCCAGTCCACTTCTTTCAGCATTATTCGATGATAAACCAACAATAGAAGCGATGAATCTGCTTGGTCTTGATATCAATGCAATCGGAAATCACGAATTTGATAAGGGTTGGGAGAAGATGCAAAAATTAATTTTGGGTGAATGTAGTGGAAAAATGTGTGGGGAAAAAGACAAATTTGGCGGCGCTCAATTTGAAATGCTGGCATCAAATGTGATTATCGATAAAACAGGTAAAACACTGTTTCCCTCATACAGCGTTCGTCAATTTGGAGCTGTCAAAATTGCCATTGTCGGAGTTGTTTTAAAAGATGCTCCTAACGTTATAGCAAAGGATTCAATCGAGGGACTTACATTTAAAGATGAAGCGCAAACAGTTAATGCTTTAATTCCTGAGCTCAAGTCTCAAGGAGTAAGCACAATAATTCTTTTGATTCACGAAGGTGGATTTAATGCTGGAGATTATAATGGATGTAAAGGAATTTCTGGTCCAATCGTGAATATCGTTCAAAAGCTAGATGACGAAGTAGGAGTTGTTCTTAGTGGCCACACACATCAAGCCTATAATTGTAATATCAATGATAAAATTGTCACCAGCGCGGCATCTTACGGACGCCTTGTCACTGAAATTTTTATTGATGTCGATGTTGAAAGTGGACAATTAATACGCTCTGCAGCAGACAATATAGTTGTAACACGTACCGTCAAAAAAGATATTGAACAGTCAGCGCTGATTAAAAAATATCAATCGATGGCTGCTCCTATTACTCAAAAAATCGTCGGCACAATTCAAGAAAGCTTCACCAAACAAGTAAACAGAGCAGGTGAATCGACACTAGGAAAAATGATTGCCGATGCGCAACTCGAAACTACCAATAAATTATCAAAGCAAGAATCAAGCGTTGCCTTCGTAAATCCAGGAGGAATTCGTACCGATATCGTCTATGCTAGCAGCAGTAATAATGAAGGTGACGGAAAAGTAAACTTTGGTGAAGTCTATGCTGTTCAGCCTTTCGGAAATTCAATTATTAGCATGATGCTTAGTGGGCAGCAAATAGTCGATATTTTAGAACAACAATTTGTTGGCTGTGGCGCAAGCAAAAAACGTGTTCTACAAGTTTCAAAAGGATTTAGCTATCAATACGATGAACGAGGCCCTGCATGTCATAAGGTTATTCCTTCAAGTATTTTCATCAACCAAAAAGCGCTTGTTCTCGAAGAAAATTATAGAGTTTGTGCCAACAGTTTTCTTGCTGATGGTGGTGATGGATTCAGCGGATTCAATAAGGGATGGGATAAAACTATCGGTGTACTCGATATCGATGCATTAGCTAACTACCTTGAGTCTCATCCAAATTTATCGACGCAACAACAAGGATCAAGAGTTAGCGTTGTTGAACATTAAATAAGAGTTAACCTAAAGAATAGTTTAGACCGAATTTTAACTTGACAATCGGTCTAAATAAAATTTTTTAAATCAGCACCAAAAGTATTGCACTGAATTCTTTTCGCTATTCTCTAGACATGTGGCAATAAGATAATTTTCAAAGCTATGAAAAACAACTTTATGAGAATAATCTTTTATTCCAATAAGAAACTCCTTTGCCTGATTATCAACTTTTATTTTCTTCATTGACACCATCAATCCATTGCCATTTATTTTTACAAAAGATTCTCTAGCCGTCCATGAGCGATAAAAATCCATCAGACTCACTATGGGCTCAATAAAATATTTATCGCTGATCCGTTTAATAAATTCTCGTTCTTTGACAAACTCAACATCTACCCCAATAGGCTCTGCAAAGCTCAAGGCAACAACTAAAACATCATATGAGTGAGATATGCTAATATAGAGTTCTCTATCGTGACTGCTTTTTATATAGGGTTTACCATTTGTTTTTTTTTCTAAACTGAAATCATAACTCGTCAAATATTTTTTTATTATAGAAAGTATTTTTTTATTTTTATTTACTGATTTTTCACTGCAATTAATTATCCAAACGTGAATTTGCTTAGTATTGATAAATTGATTTTTAATTTCATCGGTTAACGACAAAGATATTTTTTTCATTTAAATTATTTTAACTTTCAGATAACTTTGGTCTTTTGATAATGATTTCAATATGCTTTTTAAATCTACATTATCTATTTTTATTTTCGTTAATTCTTCTAAAGATAAGGGATGTATTTGTTTTTCAATTCGACTTTGTAACTTTTCAGACCACCAGGGTTTTGTAATGGTTTTTATTTCTTCATTTAAATTTACCTCTATCGAAGTTGAGATATTTTTTTGAGTAAAAAATAGATTAGCCGATTTTTTTTTGGGGAAAAATTTATCGGCTTTTGTTCTAGGAGCAAAAAAATTTTTTTTTGTTGCTGGCGACAACACACTTGTATTAAAAATATGTGTTTGCGTATTAGTCTTCACTCTTACCTCTTACAGATATTAGTATGTTTTATTTTTTTATCCTTACTATATCGCCATGAGTTATTTGTTCTTGGTCATCAAATTTTATCCAATAAATAAAATTAATTTCATTTTTAGTTGATCGGGAAGAAAACAATTGAGCATGGAAATATTTTAGCCCCACTTCAATACCAGGTTTACTTTGCCACGATTTATTTTTTAGGCGATTAGCACAGAAAAGATAGCCCTTATCGACGATCATTTTTTTTCCAGCCTGAGTAGGGATAATAAATTGTTTGGCTGGATTTTCTTTAAAGTGAGTGAAAATGTAATTATGAAGATCTCTTGCGCTCAAATTTTGGTCAGGGAAAATACTAATAATTTTATTATCAATCTGATCGCTCTGAGTTGCGTCAAAGCTCAGCATACATTTTTGGTAGGTCGGATCCAGCAAACTAGAGTGAGCCTTCTTATCTGGCGTCACAGCTTTCAACTGCCAGCTATCATTTTTATGTAGAGCAACTCTTACATTGGGGTTGGCAACATCTGCGGCAAGTTTAAAAAAATTTCTCGATTCAATAAGAGCACAATCCTTTTTTAAAGTTCTTCTTACACGGCTGCCGGATTCTTTTAGAGATTTTGACATCGCCTCTTCCCACAAAAGCTGAAGTATTCAAGCCTTGAAACCAGCCAAAGACAAGTAATCATCCATTGGCATCTCAAATTGGGAAAAAAATTTTCAAGCCGTGTATAAAAAATTTTGCCCTACAACCTCTAATTTATGTTTTTTTAGCTCTTTAAAAAACTAATCCAATGTAGGTTTGCAGGGTTTGAGCAACCTTAGCCTCACCGAAAATTTTCATATCTTTTGGTGTAATTTCTGCTGAATTTTTATGATTGAGCCCCTTGAGGGGGAACAATATTCCATAGGCTAAAGAAAAGTAAAAACCACTTTCTGTTCTAATAAAAGCTGACGTATCAGACTCGATTCCTAAAAAATGCGAATCTCCACTGGTATTGGCCTTGTTATAAGCGAATGAGCTAATGATATCGCTACGAATGCCAAAGTTACGATTAAAAAAGTATGCCAAATGAGGTTTCACATAAAAAGTTCCTGAAACTGTACCAAGAACTTCACGATACAAGAGTAAATCTAGGGTATAGCCTGGATTAAAAGTAAAATCGGTTTTGAAGTCAGTTGATGTATGCGGTTTTTTTCCTCTCACACCAAAACCTAAACCAGGACCTGATGAAGCCCAACCGGCATCAAGACCCAACTGAAGTCGATCACTGATAAAACCATACTTCGATTCAATGGCTGCTCCTCCGCTCAACATCCATACATCCGATTTGCTAACGTTATTTCCCGCGCTATCCTTTGCCAGTAAATCAGTATCTTTTTCTCCAATTTGGTACTTACCCCAAACACCTGCAAACTCCATTTCCAAATGAAAGGTTCCAACTGACAAGGCTGACCATAAGGATAAAAGTCCAACATTTGCATCACGTTCAACTACAAGCGATTGAGCATTATTGCCATCAACTTTTGGATTCTGATATTGAGAGTCAAGTTTTTGCTTGCGGTAAGATGCAAAAATTCCATAGTTAAAAATAGTGCTGCCCTCTTCAAGCTTTTGATGGACAACAAAATCGGAGTGTCTCTTTAAAAGACTCAGACTAAAAACATGAGTTGTACTATTGGACTCAAGAGGATAACGAGCTCCAAGCTCTGGCATCAAGAAATAATTGGGATGATTTAAAGCCGTCTGTCCTAATCCACCACCACGCGCATTAGGGCCTGTATATGCAAAGAAATATCCAGGGCTTAGGTAATGATCAAAAACTTTGGTGCTAAATAAAAATCCATCCACCTGATCGCCGTAGTCAGAATCAATACCATTACCACCGTGGTACAAAAGTCCTAAACCCCAATGAAAAGGCATACGCCCAAAACGAAACTCCCCTATAGGAAAGCTTGCCTCTCCCCACACACGCTTAACTCTTATGGCATCATCGAGAGTATTGACTCCTAGCATAGGAGTGCTTTGCGACATAGACATCATGGCGATAGGATTGCTTGGATTAAAAGACATGCCAGCCATATAAGAAGGCGTTGAACCCATGACCATATTATCTAAAATATCCAATGTAGCCTTAACTCTGATTGTTTCTGAAATATTAATAGTTGGAACAAGTCGCAGTCTCATATTGGCGCTAAAATTATTTTGAGCAGGATTTGCCTCTGAATCGCTTGAGGAATCGTAGCCCCTTAGATTTGGCAAAAACATTGAAGTTCCTCTGCCAAGACTAGTGATATAAGTGCCTAAATGAGGATTTCTAAAATAATTAAGCCTGGTTCTTAAATAGCCAGATAATTCAAGAGCGTTTAAAAATCGAGAAAAACCCCTGTTGGCTGCTGTATCACTAAAAAAATCTGCCCTGATATTTTGATTTTCAAAATTAATAACCTTTGAAGGTTCCTCATTAACTTTAGACTCTTCATAAGCTTGCTCTTCAGGTGGCAATTCGGGCACAGGAATATTTTCATCAGAATATAAAGAGACATTCACAAAACTTAGGAAAAAAAATAATTTTAGAATGTGTGCGCGAAAAAAAGCCATGTTGAGTCCTTACCGCAAATTTACTGTCGCGTTTTTCCTCCTATCCGCAAAACACTCACCCGTAAAGAATTAATTGAGATAAATTTATGAAAAAGAGTATGCCTAAAAGCTATTAGCAACAACTTTTGATGCTTAAAGTCGAACAGTAATTCAACGAATAAACACTGCAAATTTACTCCAAAGGATTAGATAAATATGATCAACAATCCACAATTGCTAGCTTCATATAAAAAAGGTGAAAAATCGGCATTTCTTATTCTATATAAAAACCACTCCTCTCCCTTAAAAAAATTTCTTCATGGAGGTTTTAGTTTTTCCTCCCAGGGGCGTTTGTACCGTTTTCGTGGCGTTGATCCATCAATGGATATTGATGCTATTGTGCAAGAAACTTTTACCCGGGCTTTTATGCCATCTACACGGATCAATTATGATGGTATCCGCCCATTTCAAACCTATCTTTTCTCCATCGCAAAAAATTTAGTATTGCGTGAGTGCCACCATAGAGATCGACTGATCAATGTTGAAAGAGTTGAAGATACCCCTGAACCTGTAGGGAACTACCCATTTTGTTCCCGAGAAAATTATGGTGAAAGCCCTGAAACACACATGCAAAATTTGCAACTTAAGGAATTGACCGACAGATTTATCGGCCGTCTCAACAGTGAGGAAAAGCAATTTTTCTCCTTGCGTTTTTCTCAAGGAAACACCCAAGAGGGGAGTGCAAAATTAATGAATACCACCAGAGCGCGAATTAAATTGCTTGAGAAAAATCTGCGTAAGCAATTTTTGGATCTACTTAAAAAAAATGGCTATCTGGTAGATCACAAATTAAATCCGCGCTGGAAAAGAAAACTCAACGAACAAAGCAAAGCAGCCTAAGCATTTAGACTGTTTTGAAGGTATTTTTAAGATTTTTTTTGGGTGATGAACAAAAAATTTGCAGTTCATATCCTGCATATTGGCAAAAATTTCGTTGCTCATCTGGGATAAATAAACTAAAAAGTTTACTTAATTACTTTTAAAACAGTCGCTTAGATCGTTTAAAACTTTCAGCCATTCAGGAAATACCTGAGCTACGTCTTGAGCGATATCTCTGGGAACCACGGCATGAGTTAAACCATGGTTTGACATGTAGGCAATAACCCCTAAAACGCCATTTTTTATTTGTTCGACTACTTCTTTCTTTAGTGTAAGCCAGGTTATTTGACCATCTTTAGCTGGAATAAAAAATTTTTCACAATCAAGAGAAATATCACTGGCTCGGTCACAGCGATTTAAATCTACCCACTTTCTAATAATCGCATACTGCTGGTTTTTATCAGATGATTTTAGCTGCATTAGGGTTTTTCTGCGCTCTTTTTCATCAAAATCTACTTCAGCAACATTTTTATTCTCTTTGCCATGATTTTTTTTTGGTTTCTCTTGGTCAATTTTTTGTATTTGTTCTTTAGTGACCAAACCTTTTTCAAGTAGTTTAGCTTTTAAATCAAACATAACTCATTCTTTACATTTAGGTTTTAGCTCTATTTAACGGTTTAAAATTTGATGTCAACGGCACTACAGCCTACTATTACATAGTTCATATCAGCAAAGATTTTAATAAGAATATTGTTTCCCAATTGACCTAAGCCCTTTATATAATCATCTAATAGTATGTAGATGGGACAAATCCTTGCTATAACGTCTTTACCAGTAACCAAGTAAAAATATGACCACAGTAAAAAAATCACTCTATCTGCCTTTTCTTGCCTTGGCCGCCTTATCGATAATGCTTACTCATTATTTTTTGAAAAATAGATTTAATGAGACTAAAGCTGAAACTCAAGAACTGATCTTAGCAACCACCATTTATCCGCTTTTCGATATGACACGCAGTGTCGCTGGATCTAATGCCCAGGTTATCAATATCTTACCTCCTGGATCTTCGCCTCATCTTTTTGAATTTTCTCCAAGCAAAATAAAGGAGATGCAAAACGTAAAATTAATCTTTGCTTTGGGGCATGGACTCGATACATGGGCTTCTCGGATATCACAAACGATCGGTAACATTGATGTAGTGCTCGTGGACAAAGATGTTGATTTACGAAAATATCCTAATGGAGCAGTGGACCCACATTATTGGCTAAGCATGCAGGCTGCCCAAAAAATGGTTGATAACATCGCTCATACCTTGGCGCAAAGAGATCCTGAACATGCTGATGGCTATATAGAAAATGCTCACCTGTACAAAATAAAGCTTGAAAAAGCTCAAGAGAGATTTGTTGTATCATTAAAAGATGTTAAAGATGCGGCATTTTTAACCCTACACGATGCATGGTTTTACTTTGCCCGTGATTTACACCTTTCATTGGCGGGGAGCTTTGAAACAGCTGGAGGAGAGGAGCCTACCATACGCTACTTAAATGATCTGGGAAAAAAAATTCATGACCAACGCATTCACGTTATTTTCACAGAGCCACAACTATCTTTAGCTGCGCTCAAGAGTTTTGCAAAAGATCATCATTTAACAATAGCTGAGCTTGACCCTATCGGAGGAAGTGTTGGTCGAATGACCTACCTAGATCTTATGGAATACAATGTACTCACTTTAAAAAACACCTTGTTGAATACTAAACATGAATAAAATAGACGCAGTTTGTGCCAAAAATTTATGGGTGTCATTTGGCAGCAACGATGTCCTCCATGATTTAAGTTTTTCCATTAATCAGGGTGATATTGCAGCCATCATTGGGCCAAATGGTTCAGGAAAGACCACACTTCTAAAGGCTATTTTAGGCTTAATCCCTATAAAAAAAGGCTCCATAAAAATTTTGGGAAAAGCAATTAAAGATGCTCGTAAAGAAATCGCTTACGTGCCCCAACGTTTTAATTTTGATCGTAGCTTCCCGCTCACAGTCCTAGAGTTTTTGCAACTCTCTCATCCCAACTGCTCGAAAGAAAAAATTATTCGTTACCTCGATCATCTCGGCAGCGCCAATACTATTCACAAAAAACTAGGGGACCTCTCAGGAGGACAACTTCAACGTGTACTGATCGAAAGAGCGATGCTCTCTGACCCAAAAATTCTTTTTTTAGATGAGCCATCCGCGGGTATTGATGTTGGCGGCGAGCATAGTTTTTATGAGCTTATTCTTCATCTTCATAAAGAGCACAAGAGTACTGTCATCATGGTCTCTCATGAGCTGGATGTAGTGGCTAGTTTTGCTAACTTTGTTTTATGTCTGAAGGGTAATCTTATTTGCACAGGAAAACCGCAGCATGTTCTCACTGAGCAGACCATTAAAAGTCTTTTCGGAAAAGAGACTGTACTCTACCATCACCGGAATCAGTAACTATGGAATTACTAGCTATTTTTGAACTTCCCTTCATGCAAAGAGCATTAATGGCTGGAGTAGCATTGGGATTTATTTTGCCCTTCTTTGGTGTTTTTGTCACGCTGAGACGAATGTCCTTTTTTGGTGATGGCATCGCCCATGCGACTCTTTCAGGTGTTGCTATCGCGGTGGTTTTAGAGCTCAGTCCATTTCCAGTGGCACTTATTATCGGGGCTCTGTTCGGCATACTCATCTACGTGCTTGAAAAAAAAACCAATATCTCCTCGGATGCACTGGTAGGAGTACTTTTTACTGGGGCTTTAGCCTTTGGCATTGCCTTAATGAGTCGCCAACAAGGCTATCAACCAGAACTTATCAGTTTTATGTTTGGCAGCATACTTTCCATTCAAAGCACAGACTTAACTATCATTCTTGTCTTTTCACTGATCATTGTTGCAAGCCTGATTATTCTTTACCGGGGGCTTACGCTCATTTCCATCGATAAAGAAAGCGCATGGGTTTTGGGAGTTCCCACTGAAGTTTTTGATTTTCTTTTTTATGTTTTGCTCAGCGTCACTATTGTGCTTGGAGTAAAACTTCTCGGCATTATTTTAGTAAGCGCTCTTTTGATTATCCCTCCCACTTTATCCAAAATGCTCGCGTCTTCATTCAAGTCGCTGATCGTTCTAAGCATTATCGCTGGTGAATTCTTTGTAGTATCAGGCCTCTTTCTTTCTTATTTCTTTGATCTTCCTTCTGGAGCAACTATCATCTTAGTCGGAGTCATGAGTTTCTTAATAACTGCACTATGGCGTATGTTTGTTAAATAATTTTAGACAATAGAAAGCAAAATTATTTAAATTGAAAATACATCTTAAAAAAACAGGAAAACGTCATGATCAAAGTTTTAGAAAGTCCTTCTCCAGATATTCTGGCATTTGAAGGTGTGGGAAAAATAACCAAAGATGATTACCAGCAAGTGATTAATCCTGCCATAGAAAAAGCCTATCAAGAAGGAAAAAAAATACGTTTTCTTTATTATCTTGGGGAAGATTTCGAAGAATTTTCTCTGGCTGGTGCTTGGGAAGATTTTAAAATTGGCGCTCGTTATTTAAGCCTCTTTGAGCGTTGTGCGATCGTGAGTGATAAATCTTGGATTCGAAATGTCAGCAAATTTGTGGGATCGTTTTTTTCATGCGAAGTAAAAGTATTTAAAAGCAAAGAACTTAACTCTGCCATGGCATGGCTCAACTCTGGAGCAATAGCGCTAGAACATCATTTGGATTACAATAAAAAAATTCTTTTGGTAAGTATTTCAGGCCCGTTACGCGCCGATAGTTTTGATATATTGTCCCAGACTGTAGACCCCTGGCTACAAGAAGGTAACCAACTTAATGGAATTGTAATTCACGCTCACAAATTTCCTGGGTGGGAGAACTTAGGAGCACTTTTTCGCCACATCAAATTTATCAAAAATCATCACAAAAAAGTTCATCGCATTGCCATCTGTGCTGACGGAGCTATGTCTTCTCTAGTGCCCAACATCGCCAAACATTTTGTCAAAGCACAAGTAAAACATTTTGAATCAAAGGAGCTCGAGCAAGCTAAAAAATGGGCTGCACAACTGACATGAAACTGCCTTTATTTAAATTATTTTGCTTTCATGAGTGCTTTTTCTAAACCCGCCTTATCTAAAGGACGGTAAAAATAAAAACCCTGGGCGAGACTCAGCCCTAAATTTAAAACTTCGAGCCATTCTTGTTCGGTCTCGACATTTTCTACCACAGCCTGAATTGCAAATGATTGAGCAAGAGCATGAACATTTTTGATAATCTTTTGCTTAATCTCACTGTTTTGCGCTCCTTTAATGAAGCGACCAGATATTTTTAAAATATCTGGCTTGGTAATTTCCAAAAGACTCAGGTTCGAAATACCAGAACCAAAATCATCAAGCGCTATTTTAACGCCCATATTTTTAAGTATTTGACATTGCTGCTCAATTTCGTATTCAGAAATTGTGCAATGCTGTTCGGTTATTTCCACAACTACGCGATTGGGATCTAGGTTATTCTTTTTCAACTCTTCTTTGAGCCACGGATAAAAATTAGTGCTCGTAAGAGTCTGCGGACGAACATTGACAAATATCAAAAGACTATCGATTTTAGGAGCAAGGCTTAAGGCTTGGGATAGACAAATTCGATCGTATTTTGTCAACTCTTGCTTTTCTTGAGCGTAGTTAAATAAAAAATCTGGCGCAAATTGATGATTGTTAAAACGAACACGCGTCAAACACTCGTAGCCGATAATTTTATGATCTTTTTGAGTGCCCATTACGATAGGCTGAAAAAAATTCTGTAGCTCCCCATTCTTGAACATGGTTTTGAGCAAAGGAAAGTAGTGATGTGAGCTTGAGCGTGTGCCCATCAAGAGCTCTGGCTTAACTATTTCAAACTTGATGTGAGGGTGCATCTCACTTATGAGTTTTTGATATTTTGGAGCAAAAGAGCGAGTATCAGCGACAACACTGTGATCTAAGAACACGATATCAAGTGAATCTCCTAACAAAAAAGCGTAGAGCGCTTCGATTTCATGAAACCAATAAATAGCAGCGCCATTAAACTTTTTTGGGCTAGGAAGCTCCTTAGTGACATAAGCTATTTTGCAGTCCACCGGTTTTTCTCCCTTGAGCTTTTATTATCCACTATGCGCAGTTATCAGCGAAAAGAAAGACTTATAAAGCAATTTATAACCCAAGTGGACTTTTTAATTACTTTTTAAGCTCAACTTAATTGGGACATTTTTTTACGCTCCCCTACTTCCATAAAGCTCAAGAAGCATATCCATCAGTAATATTTTTTATCGATCATGAAAAATAATTACCGTCATTTGAGAAAAATCATAGCGAGAAAAGTTTCGAGATTCTTTTTCGAGTAAGTCATGAGAATTAAAAATTAATTTTGTAAACTGCATTGAGAAAAAGGAATCAGACTATAAAATGGCCCGGTAACTTATTTATCATTATAAATCAGCAATGAAACATATTTCCCTAAAATCAACTTATGAAAATTTTTATACGAGCCAAAAAAAAATCTCTGATCAACTGCCCAGTGTACTCAAAAAATACCAAGTAAATTCTTTCTTAAAGCCAATCCCCTTGCATCAACAAGCTCCCTTGGCTCTTATTAAATCCTTTATCGCCAAAAAAAATCGCCCGCTTATCCTTGATTCTTGCTGTGGTACAGGGCTGAGTACAAAAAATCTTGCTCACCTTTACTCCGACCACATTGTTATCGGCATTGATAAATCTCAAGCCCGCTTAAGCAGGGCACCTTCTCTTCCCAGTAACTGCCTGCTTGTACGAGCAGATATAGTCGATATGTGGCGTCTTTTGCTTGCTGAAAGAATTATTTTTGATAAGCATTTTATGTTTTATCCTAATCCCTGGCCCAAAAGCGGGCATCTCAAACGAAGGTTTTATGCTCATCCAAGCTTTTTGCACATGCTTAAACTGGCACCTTATTTTGAGCTGCGCAGCAATTGGAAAATTTTTATCGATGAAGCTAAACTTGCCTTTGAATTCCATGGCTTGAAAGTTTGTGAACAAGAGTATGAAATTAGCACTCCCATCAGCCTTTTCGAAAAAAAATATCAAGAATCTCAATGTTGCGTCTATCAGCTGAAGGCTCAGAATCCCTTACAACAAAAAAATTAGGCAAAGCGCTTTGTTGTACGAGCTTGATTTAAAGATCAAAAACTTCTCCAAGCTTGGGCATTTCTAAGGTGGTGGAATTCAATTTTAGCGCCAACTCTTTCATTGCATCTTCGTCACCGTGAACCAAAAAAGTTTTTTTGGCCGAAGTGCTCCTATGCCAGTTGATAAGTTCTTCTTGATCAGCATGGGCAGAAAACCCGCTGATTGTATGAATTTGGGCCTCAATACTAAGCTCATCACCAAATAATTTTACCGACTTGTGACCATCAATAATATAACGAGCGAGTGTTCCTATGGCTGCATATCCCACAAATAAAATGCTGCATTCTTTTCGTGCGATATTATTTCTCAAGTGGTGTCGTATACGACCTCCAGTGCACATGCCCGATCCTGCCATAATTATGGCGCCATTTTTAATTTCATTGATGGCAATAGAGTCTGCTGTTTCTCTCGTAAAATTAAGATCTGGAAGCAAAAACGGATCGATTCCTTGATGAAATAATTGTTTTATTTTTTGATTAAAACACTCCGGATGATGTTCAAAAATCTGTGTTGCAGAAATAGCCATAGGAGAGTCAAGAAACACTTTTGGATGAACCGCCAATTTCTTCGTTTCTAATCCTTCTCTAAGAAAATAAAGAAGCTCTTGTGCGCGTTCTAGAGCAAAAGTGGGAATGATAACATTACCACCTCTTTTAAAGGTATCGCTCACGATCTTGTACAAGTCATCTATTGAGTCGTCTAAGCACTTATGATTTCTGTTGCCATATGTGCTTTCCATCACAACAATATCCACTTGAGCGGTCTGGGGATTTTTTAGTAAAGGTCTATCTTTGTTACCAATGTCACCAGAAAATAGTATGCGGCGTTTTTTTTCTTTTTCTTTGAGCTCTAACAAAATGCTGGCAGCACCCAAAATATGTCCTGCATCCAAAAAGAAAGCTTTGATTCCATCGGCCAAAGCAAGAGCTTCGTTAAAGTGTGCATGTCGCCCAAAATATTCAAGTGAATTCAACGCATCAAGAGTAGTGTAAAGAGGAACTGCATCGGCTGACTCACCACGGGAGTTGGCTTTTTTATTTCTGTAATATGCGTCTTCTTCATGAAGATGTGCAGCATCAAGTAACACAATGCGAGCGAGTTCCTTAGATGCCCACGTGGCAATAATCTCTCCCTTAAAACCTTGTTTTACAAGCAGAGGAATACGGCCACAATGATCCAAGTGAGCATGGGTCAGCAGTAAAAAATCTATTGTAGCGGGATCAAAGCCCAAAGGTGTTGAATTTTCTTGATCGAGTTCTTTGCTTCCTTGATAAAGTCCACAATCTATCAGTATGCGCTTACTACCACATTCAATAAGATGACAAGATCCAGTAACACTTCTATCTGCACCGTGAAAAGAAAGCTTCATTAATCTTCCTCGCTCGTGTTTCTTTTATTGAGGAATTGGAAACCGTGTCCCATATTTTTTGAAACAAAATTAATCTCTCAATAGTAGATATATTAACAAGCTGTGTCGCAAGTAAAAATTTTTGACTTCATTAGTTTAAATTGAGTGCTGACCTATACTAGTGAAGTCAAAGATTCTTACGGCAAGCTAAGGAGATACAACCATTGCACAATTAACTGCATATATTTTACAGCGTGTTCTTCATGTACAAATGCGCTTAAAAAATCTGGCATTCTATTTAGCCAGACGTCCCGTTTTGCAAGTTGTTCCCTATTGGCTTGCTGCTACCTTGGTCGGGCTCTTGGCTGTTTTATACGCAAATGTATTTGATCTTTGTTGCTCAATTGTTTTAGAAATTTTTTCGAGCAATCAATATCTGCTGCTTGCCTTATCACCAGTGTGTTTTTTTCTGGCTTGGTTTTTGGTTAAAAAATTTGCTCCTCATGCTGCAGGAAGCGGAATTCCACAGGTGATGGCTGCCATAGAATGCGGCTCTACGCATCAAAACCGTTTTGTAAAAAAAGTTTTAGGCCTGAAAACTGCTCTCATAAAAATTGCAAGTTCTCTTCTTTGTATCTTAGGAGGCGGTGCCATTGGTCGAGAAGGACCAACAATTCAGATATCGGCTACAATTTTTTATTTTTTAGGTACAAAGGCCAATAAGATATGGCCAGGACTCAGCCATCGTCCTTTCATAGTAGCTGGAGGTGCTGCAGGGGTAGCTGCAGCATTCAATACTCCGCTTGGCGGAATTATTTTTGCTATCGAAGAGCTCATGACCGCTCACTTTCACAATATTAAAACAGTGTTGATTTTTGCCGTTCTTGTGGCAGGACTCATAGCCCAATGGATTATGGGTCCTTATTTATATTTTGGTTTTCCAAGCGTGGCACCAGTGACTTTTTCTGCTGTACCTTTAGCGCTTTTGGTCGGCGCTCTCGGCGGATTTTTTGGAGCACTGTTTGGACATTTGCTTTTAGTTATCACACATAAAAAATCACAAAAATTAAAAAAGAGTTCTTCTGCGGCGCTTTTCGCTCTGGCATCTGGGGTGGTCATTGCTATTATCGCTATCGTTTTTGGATCTACATGCATTGGTCCTGGCAAGCAAATCATCACTGGTTTTCTTTTTCATGAACAAACAGCCACGTGGGGAATGATAATCGGACGTTTTATTTCGAGTATTGTGTCCTACATTTCAGGTTGTGCTGGTGGAATTTTTGCGCCTTCCCTCGCTATAGGTGGAGCTCTTGGCTCCAAACTTGCCCAGCTTGCGCATTCACCCGACACCAATCTGATGGTGCTTCTCGGCATGATCGCTTTTTTAACAGGCGTCACTCGAGCACCTTTTACAGCTTTTGTACTGGTTCTAGAGATGACCGACCGTCACTCAGCTATCACGCTCATGATGCTCTCTGCAGTGTGCGCTTATGGATCTTCGCGAATATTTGGAGCGCACTCATTTTATGATCACGCTAAAGCTTGGCTCTTGGAAGAAACTTCAGAAAGAGGACCAAAACTTCTCCCTCAAAAGGATCAAAAAAGCCCAGCCATGCTCATCAAAAAAAATTCCTAGACTAGCTTTTATTTAAGAGATTGAAACGAGCGGTTAAGAGGGACTTCACTGAGCCTGCTAAGCATCTTAGCAAAAATTTTTATTTTTTTCTCATCGCTTAAATCAGAGTCAACTTTTACTTCAAAACAAAAAATATCTAAGACATCAAGTTGATTTTCAAATCCACCAAATTTTTTCAATCATATTTTCCACATAAAATTATTAAATATAAAAAACAAAATACACTCTTTTTTTAATTTTAAAACAAACCATAAAACAATTTATTTCCAAACAATAATCTTAGAGAATTTTTAAAAAGAATATAAAGTTTCAAAAAATAAGTAACACTCACTCAACAACTGGAATAATAATCATTTTTCATACGCTTAGAGTTTCATTGCAAGCAAAAATTCTTTTGTGGAAGGGATAAGTATCACTTTCAAAATAATCTATGGATGGTTATGAAAAAAAAATTTTTCATCACAACGCTTGGGCTGTTGCTTGGTTTTTTACTCATCTATGCTTATAAAAATTCTTCTCCCAATAAAAAAGAAAGCATAGTCCTGGCCGGTCAAACATGGGCAGGCTCAATCGTGATCGAAGAAATCATGAAACAAAGCGTAGAGAATCATCTAAAAATTCCTGTGGAAATTAAGCAGGTAAGTTCGGGTGCATTGTGGCCTGCTCTAGAAAAAGGCTCTGCCCATGTATTGGCCGATTTATGGATGCCCAATCAAAAACAGCGTTTTGATAAATATGTAAACAAAAGAAAAACCGTCTCTGCATCGATCTCTTATGATCACGCTCCCCAAGGTTTTTATCTGCCCACAGCAATCGCAAAAGAATTTTCCATTAAAAGCATTCAAGATATCAAAGGCAAAGAATACTTATTTGACAGCGATGGTGATGGTAAAGGAGAAATTTGGATTGGGCCATTCAGTTGGACAGCATCCGAAATAAATACTTCTAAAATAAAGCAATATGGCCTTGATTTAGAAGCGATTACTATCGAACAACCATTTTTTCTTACCACCTTAAAAAAAGCCATGAAGCTAAAAAAACCAATTTTGTTTTATTATTGGGAGCCAGAATGGCCAACAGCAAAATATGATCTCACAAGAATTGAGGAGCCTCCATGCAAAGAGGGACACTGGCTCTATGTACCTGATCACCCGGAAAAAAACCGAGTAGACTGTGCTTATCCTGACGCCACAGTCTATGTGGGAGTTTCAAATAAACTCAAAGAAATATATCCTCAAGCATTTAATTTCTTCATGAATTTTAGCATTCCCATAGAAGATGTAAGTTCGCTTATTATTCAGCTAGAAGATTTACCAGGCAATCCACCAAAAACTCCACAAGAGGTCGCTCGCGCTTGGATAGAAAATAATCCACAGCACATTCAGAAGTGGCTTTCTAAAGCAAAAGCTTAAAAGCTCTAAAAATTAAGAAAAAATCAGATTGATGATTAAAATCGATTCAGATGTTAGAGATCTTTTACGCCACAAATTTTTGTTTTTGTACCAGTGCACGCAAGAGCCGATCCAATAAAATTGCAATAGCTAAAACGCAAAGACCTGCCTTGGCGCCTAAGCCCACATCTACACGCTGAATAGCGATCAAAACAGGTTTTCCCAAACCATCAGCTCCGATCATAGAAGCTGTCACCACCATCGATAATGTCATCATCACCGTCTGAGTGATGGCAGTAATAAATGTAGGTAGTGCAACAGGCAACTCTACTTTTAAAAGAATTTGCCATGGGCTCGCTCCAAAGGCTTGAGCTGCTTCAACGACCGGTTTGGGAACTTGTCTGATGGCCAAATTGCTCAGACGAATCATGGTGGGCATGGCAAATACGACAGTCGCCATTATTCCTGGGACATTTCCTATTCCAAAAAACATAACGGCAGGGATCAAATAAACAAAAGTTGGTATAGTTTGCATAGCATCGAGTATGGGTCTCAAAATTTTATCAAAGCCATCGCTTTTTGCTGCAAAAATTCCCAAAGGTAAACCAAACATAATCGATATACTGACCGCTATGATGATCATGGAAAGAGTAGCAATTCCTTCCAGCCAAAAATTGAGTGTTTGAACAAACACAAGCATTAATCCGCTCACAATAGCGAGCTGCACTCCTTTCAAAAAGTAGGCACATAGAGCAACCAAAGCGACAACGCCATACCAAGGAACCACAAGCAATATGCCATTTACGGTCTCAAAAATACTATCGGTGAGACTAGTAATAGAATTAAAAAAACTCGAAAGATTTCTAGTCAGCCAAAAAATACCTGCCTCAATGGCACTTTCAAATGTAAGTTGTTCCATAAAAGTTCCTATTTATCGATTCAATTAAGAGCTCAATACTTTTTCCTTAGGCAGCAGTTCGGACAACCATTTATTTTCCAAGGTTTGCACAAAGGATGAGACATAATCGTCTGCAGGCTTATGCAAGATATCCTTAGGGCTTCCACTTTGGACTATTTCTCCACCTTTCATAATTGCTAATCTATCGCTTAGCCTAAGCGCTTCCAAAAGATCGTGGGTGATGAAAACAATAGTCTTGTTGAGCTCTTTTTGAATATTGATCAGCTCATCTTGTAACTGTTTACGAATAATTGGATCGAGAGCGCTGAAAGGTTCGTCCATCAGCAAAACCTCAGGCTCTACCGCCAAAGCACGAGCTATTCCCACTCGCTGCTTCATTCCTCCACTCAATTGATGTGGGTAGAGATTAAAATAAGGAGCAAGCCCCATAATATCTAAATATTCTTTGGCTATTTTTATTCTTTTATCTTTGCTAACTTTTTTTATTTCTAGGCCAAATGCTGCGTTATCAAGAATTGTTCTATGGGGGAGCAAAGCAAAATGCTGAAATACCATGGCAATTTTTTTCCCTAAAATTTCTTGCATCTGGGCGGGCTTAAGTTGAGCAAGATCTAATCCTTGAAAATATATACGGCCAAAAGTTGGTTGATAAAGTGCGTTTAAACAGCGAAGCAGAGTTGACTTTCCGCTGCCAGATAATCCGATAACAACAAAAAATTCACCAGAGTTGATTGAAAGATTTATATTTTTTAAAGCTATCACCGATTTTTTTCTAGCAATAAAATCTACACCTTCTTTTTGCCAAGGGGGACTCTTTGGTGATGGACCAAAAATTTTCCAAACCTTCTGCAAAGCCAGTTTTGGTTGAGACATGAAATTTTTTTCCTATATTTATAGGCCAACAAAGAGCAAAAACGACTATCAATCAACAAATTAAATTTTTCTAAACTTCCACAAATTGTCTAAGGATAATTTATTCTTGAAATGTCTTGGCTGCTTATTGGATATGGATATGAACTATATTGAAACAAATGGAACAATAATTGCTGTAAGAAACGGAGTGGTAGATGTTCATTTTGAAAACAACTTGCCTCCCGTTTATTCCTTGCTTAGTTCCGGTAGCAAAGACCAAGTTTTAATTGAAGTTCTTTCACAACAAAATGAACATTATGTTCGCGGTATTTCTCTTACCTCCACAGCTGGACTAGCTCGAGGAATGAAGGTCAAGAATATAAATACGACCTTAACTGTTCCGGTTGGTCCCCAAGTTCTTTCCCGTATGTTTGATGTCTTTGGAAATACTATCGATAAAAAAGAAAAGCTAAACCAACTAAAAAGGCGTTCAGTTCATAGAGCTCCACCAGATTTAATTCAACGTTCTACACATTCCGAAGTTTTTCAAACCGGCATTAAAATTATAGACGTGCTGATGCCATTAGAACGAGGAGGAAAAGCTGGGCTATTTGGCGGGGCGGGCGTTGGGAAAACTGTGCTTCTTACTGAAATGATTCACAATATGATCAGCCATCAGAACGGTATAAGCATATTTTGTGGAATCGGTGAGCGATGTCGAGAAGGAGCAGAGCTCTACCAAGATATGAAAACCGCTGGTGTTTTAGACAAGATGGTGATGTTTTTTGGGCAAATGAATGAGCCCCCGGGAAATCGCTTTCGCATTGGACATGCAGCACTAACCATGGCTGAATATTTCCGTGACGATGAACACCAAGATGTACTCTTACTTATCGATAATATTTTTCGATTTATTCAGGCTGGCATGGAAGTTTCTGGATTGATGGGACAAATGCCTTCACGCTTGGGATACCAACCTACCATGAACACGGAATTATCTCAGCTTGAAGAACGAATTGCCAACACATCAACAGGAGCAATCACATCTATTCAGGCTGTTTATGTGCCCGCCGATGACTTTACCGATCCTGCTGCAGTGCATACTTTTTCTCATCTTTCTGCATCGATCGTGCTGTCAAGAAAAAGAGCTGGTGAAGGTTTCTATCCTGCTATTGATCCACTACGTTCGAGTTCAAAAATGTGCACGGCTGCCATTGTGGGCGATCGTCATTATCAACTCGCTCAAAAAATTCGCCACACGCTCGCTGAATACCAGGATCTAAAGGACATAATCGCCATGCTCGGCCTTGAACAATTATCCAATGAAGAACGAAAAATAGTGGACCGCGCTCGAAAACTTGAACGTTTTTTTACCCAACCATTTTTTGTTAGCGAAGCATTCAACGGAATCAAAGGGAAATTGGTCAGCCTAAACGATGCTCTCGATGGGTGCGAAAGAATTTTAAATGACGAATATAAAGATTACCCAGAAAGTGCTCTTTATATGATCGGAACTATAAGTGAAGCCCCAAATCCACACGAATCAAACAAGGAAAATAACAACCATGCTTGATTCTTCGTTAATCACACTTTCAATACTCTTGCCTTTCGGAGTTTTTCTAAAAAAAAACGAAGTACTATGCATTACTGCTGTATCTCAGCAAGGGTCACTTGGAATTTTACCTCACAGACTTGATTGTACTACAGCGTTGGTACCGAGTATTATCACTTTTCAAGCAAAAAATGAAAAAGAAAGCTTTGTTGCAATTGATGAGGGCATTTTCATTAAGACCGGATCAAATGTGCTCATCTGCGTGAGAAATGCCATAGTCGGAGCAAGTCTTAGTCAACTAAAAGATACAATAGAAAAAGAATTTTTAAGCCTGAACGAAAACGAAAGACAGTTACGTTCAGTAATATCAAAAATGGAGTCGAGCCTCATACATCGATTCACAGAGCTAAGACATGAATAAATTATCCGACAAAGACAACAAAGGAGAGAGTGAATTTAGCAAAAAAATACAGGCTTCTTCCAAGCGCAAATTGCGTGCAAAAAAGCATTCCAAAAATGTCGTATGGTTTGGTCTCGGTATGATGGGAATAATAGGATGGTCTATAGCCATTCCAACTTTAATCGGGGCTTTCATCGGAATCTGGCTCGATAATAAATATCCGACAAAGCATTCATGGACACTGACTCTTTTGGTCGTAGGCCTGGTCTTTGGATGCTTTAATGCGTGGCACTGGGTAAAAAGAGAGGAAAAAGAAATCACCAAGGAAGAAAAAGATGATGAAGATTGAAATCAGCTCATTAATTTTGAGCTTAAGCGCAGGTTTCTTTATCGGAGTATTTTTTTTTGGGGGATTATGGTGGACTCTCAAAAAAATAATTTCATCTAAGCGTGCTTTTTTTTGGCATTTGGGAAGCTCTCTTTTACGCTTGGGTTTGGCTTTAACTGGGTTTTACTTTGTTGGTCAGGGGAATTGGATCAATCTGATTCTATGTCTAATAGGATTTATAGGCGCGCGCTTTGCTGTAACGCAGTGTCTCAAGGAGAGCATCAATGCGCATTAGCCCTGATCAGTGGACAGTGTGTCAGTATGAGTTTATAAAAATTAATTCCACTATTATTTTTTCATGGTTAATAATGTTTTTTTTAACCATCGGATCTATAGCAATAACTCGCAAGCTTTCTACTTCGTTACATCGTTCTCGTTGGCAAAATTTGCTAGAAATAATTGTTCTTGCCATGAAAAAACAGATTTATGAGGTGGGACTATCTCCTTCGCTCAACTACTTAAGCTTTATCGGAACATTATTTTTATTTATCGTAACTTCAGCTCTTTTGACTATTTTCCCGGGCTACGAACCTCCCACAGCTTCTCTTTCCACCACAGCAGCGCTCGCTTTATGCGTGTTTATCGCTGTTCCATTTTTCGGCATCAGAGAGCAAGGTCTCTTTGGCTACCTAAAATCTTACCTAAAACCAACCTTCCTGATGATGCCTTTCAATATCATCAGTGAATTTTCTCGCACTTTAGCTTTGGCCGTACGTCTATTCGGAAATATGATGAGCGGAACAGTAATAATTGCTATTTTACTTTCAATAACACCATTATTCTTTCCCATAATTATGGAGCTACTAGGACTTCTTACCGGCATGGTTCAGGCATATATTTTTAGCATTTTGGCTACTGTCTACATTGCAGCAGCAGTTCGTTCAAAAAATTCTAACGAGGATATTTAAAGGAGAAAAAATGGATAGCACAACAGTTATTGCGATTGTATCCATTACCATAGCAGGACTCACAACAAGCTTCGGGGCAATTGGACCTGCATTAGCTGAGGGAAAAGCTGTGTACGCTGCTCTTACCTCACTAGCCCAACAACCAGATGCATCGAGTACGATCACTCGTACATTATTTGTTGGATTAGCCATGATTGAGTCTACAGCTATCTATTGTTTTGTGATTTCAATGATTCTTATTTTTGCTAATCCATTTTGGAATCATATACTTTCACAAGCTTCAGGAAATTAAGCTATGCTCATCGACTGGTTTACGGTGACTGCCCAAATATTTAATTTCTTGTTTTTAGTGTGGCTTTTAAAACACTTTCTCTATAAGCCCATACTTTCAGCTATTGATCAAAGAGAGAAAAAAATTTCTGAAACAATTTCCGATGCACAGAATAAAAAAATTGCCGCACAAAAAGAAATTGATAATTATCAGAACAAAAATAAAGCTCTCAATCAAAGGAGCAAGGAACTCCTTCAACAAGCTTCAGATGATGCCCAAGAAAAAGCTACCAAAATAATCGATGCAGCTCACCAAAAAGCACATGAGTTGGAACAAAAACAGGAAGAAAAACTAAGAAATATTGTCTTAAGTTTTAATTCGGAAATGTATCGAAAAACTACAGAAGAAATATTTTTGACCACACAAAAAGTTTTACACGACATGTCAAGCATTACAATGGAACATGCCATGCTTGATGCTTTCCTAACATTTACAAAAAAAATGAAACCAAGCGATAAGAATGAATTTAAAAGCACATTAAATACATCCAAAGCTACTCTTCGCAGTGCTTTACCAATGTCTGATCAGAAAATTTCTGAACTTAAAAAAGTATTAGAAGAAATTTTCGCTATAAAATTTGAAATGCTCTACGAAGTTAAACCAGAACTCATATGCGGCATAGAATTACTTAGCAATGGACAAAAAATTTCATGGAATATTTCTGATTATCTTTCATCAATGGAACAAAACTTGAATACAATTGTGCAAAAAAATATAGAGGACAGCACATCTCCTGTCATCATACCCCAGATACAAAGTTGACACATATGCTACCCATTAATCTATCTTCCCTTTTAAAAAATGTACTCGACGATTTAAATGAAGTCCGCAAAGAGACAGTTCCTCAGCTCAAATTGAACGAGATTGGTATTGTTACGAGCACAGCCTTTGGAATAGCAAAAGTTTCAGGACTTTTGGGAATCGGAGTGGATGAACTCATTCAATTCCCAGGTGGCCTTTTGGGAATAGCTTTCGATATAACAAGCCAAGAGATCGGAGTGGTTTTACTGGGAGACTATGAACACATCCAGGCTGGATCAGAGGTTTTTCGAACTGGAAGAGTGATGGATATTGGCGTTGGTGATGAACTTTTGGGACGTATTATTAATCCCATCGGTCAAGCTATTGATGGAAAGGGTAAAATAAAAGTTAATAAACGCTCCCCCATTGAACGCTCTGCTCCTTCGATCATGGATCGAGCTGCAGTTTCTGAGCCGTTGCAGACAGGTATAAAAGTAATCGATGCGCTGATTCCTATTGGCAGAGGACAGCGTGAGCTCATCTTGGGTGATAGACAAACAGGAAAAACAGCAATCGCCATTGATACCATCATTAATCAGCGTGATCAAAACGTCATCTGTATTTACTGCGCCATCGGACAAAGAGCTTCAGCAGTCGCAAAATCTATTCATGCCTTAAAAGAAAACAATGCTATGAAGTATACTGTTGTCATGGTTGCAGAAGGCAATGAAGCTCCAGGTCTTTCATACATCGCTCCCTATGCAGCAACTAGTATTGCTGAGTTTTTCATGGAAAAAGGTGAAGACGTATTAATTATCTATGATGATTTAACCCATCATGCTCGTGCCTATCGAGAAATTTCTTTACTTCTTCGCAGGCCCCCTGGAAGAGAAGCTTTCCCAGGGGATATTTTTTATATTCATTCACGTTTGCTTGAGCGCGCTACTCATTTATCAGAAAAGCTAGGAGGTGGTTCTCTTTCAGCTATTCCTATTATTGAAACCGAAGCTCAGAATATTTCCGCGTATATTCCCACCAACTTAATCTCAATCACCGATGGTCAAATCTATCTCTCGCCACAATTATTTGACTTAGGAGTTTTGCCCGCCGTTGATGTAGAAAAATCCGTTTCCCGCGTTGGAGGAAAATCTCAGCGAGCTTCTTACCGTTCAGTTGTAGGGGATCTCAAACTCTCCTATGCCCAATTTGAAGAACTCGAAACATTTTCTCGTTTGGGTTCTCGTATGGATGATTACACTAAAGGAGTCATTGAGCATGGTAAACGAATTCGCTCTTGCCTGATACAAGCCCAATACAGCCCAGTTTCAGTACCAGTTCAAATTATTACACTGCTATCATTGCGCGAACGACTTTTGGATGATGTCCCTTTAGAGAGCATGCTCATGGCTCAAAATTCGCTTGCTACTGCAGCACTTAGTATTCCTGATGAGATTAAAGAACAATTCTCTTCCAGGGAAAAATTAAGCGATGAACAGCAAAATGTAATTATAAAAATAGCCAACAGCGCACTTAAGCCCTTTTGCAAGGACAAAACATGAGCATTAGTCTGAGCAGCTTGAGAAATAAAATTAGCAAAGCTCATGAGCTACAATCAGTTGTGCGGGCCATGAAAACCATAGCAGCGGCTCATATCACTCAATATGAAAAATCAACTCAGGCTCTAAGCGACTATTACCGAAGCATCGAACTCAGCCTTGGATTGTTGATGAGAAAGAACATCAAATATCATGCCAAAAAGTCATCTCTAAAAAATAAAAAAGCAGGTGCTGGAGTTATAATTTTTGGCTCAGATCAGGGACTTGTTGGTTCATTCAATGAAGTCATCAGCAATTTTACGATAGAAAATATAAATAATTTCAAAAGCAATGCAAAAATTTGGGTGGTCGGTGAGCATGTGCAAACTCATCTAAAGGACATGAGCATAGCTATTGTAAAATCCTTTGCCCTACCTTCTTCTATCCAATTTATCACATCGCTTGTGGCAAATATTATCGATGAAACGCGTAGATATCTTGATCAAGGTGAAATCGATGAACTCTTTTTATTTAATAATTGGGCCGATTCGGATACCACTTTTACTCCCAAGAAGCTGAGACTTTTTCCTTTTGACTCTAAATGGTTATCCGAAAGAAAAAAAATTGCTTGGCCAACTAAAAATTATGCAGAAATAGTTGGCAATACGGATGAGTTTTTTAAGGCATTGCTAAGAGAATATCTTTTTGTCTCAATATTTAAAGCCTGCGTTGAATCACTCCACAGCGAAAATAGAAATCGTATCATCGCTATGCAACGTGCAGATAAAAATATCGATGATATGCTCAAAAATCTTAAGAATGATTTTAACCACCTAAGACAAAGCAGCATTGATGAAGAACTTTTCGATGTTATCGCTGGCTTCGAAGCTCAAAGAAAATTATAAACTCAATTATTTTTGCGAATGATCACAAGCTGTTACTTAATACCAATAAATATATCCAAAACCGTCTTTTGAGGGTCGCAGCTTCGCTCATCATAGATTTCAAAATCAGCATAATAAGATCTTTCTCCTCCCAAAGCTTTGCTATCCATCTGCCATATTTTCATCCACATATCGATCACAACTTCAGGCATTTGCCCTGTATCTGAAGTAAATTTAATATAATCCTGTGCTTCGATGATCAATTTTTCAAATTCGAGTGGAATATCATCGAATGAGTCTACTTCTACACCAACAAAATACGTGTAGTCACCGTGCTCATCACTTTCATAATCGGTATAGACACAAAACATTTTTGAGCTTTTTTGGGAAGCAATGCCTAAAACAGATTTTTGCGACAGAAATTTCTCGATAGTTTTTCCAATCTGAGCAGTCTTTGGATCCATTTCGGAGGTGTTGTTGGTACGAACTTTGATGCCCACCAAATTGAGAGCACCCAAATGGGTTTTGAGAGATTTCATGGTTCACCTATAAAGATGTCTCTTTAGTACTTACATATGCCAGGCAAGTAAAGAAGGCTGCTTAATTCTTGGAGACCATTTAAAAAGCTCATGTTTATATTAGAAGTTCTCAAAAAATCTAAGGAAACATGATGAAGCATATTACTTTTCGATATTATTGGGGCTTATAAGTTTTAATCTTTTCTCCAGTGATAATGAGGTTTTTGAACAGCTTATTAAACTAAAAACACTGCTTAATGTGGTTAATAAAACCCTGGTCGCTGAACTTAACTATTTTAATGCCTATAACATCACCCAATCACTTGGAAAAGAAACTGCAAGCGTTGCGTTCTTTGGGGTTACACTTTGGCTTACTGCTCAAGGCATGGGATTTTTCGTGCAAGTGATACAACCTCTAACTTGCCAAAATGAAAGTTGTACCAATACCAATGATTTTTATGAAGAATTTTGTGGTGTGTGCCACCCTTCTCAATTGGATAGCGAGTGCGCTAATTTTTATTACAAAAACACCCAACTTAAGCAATGAACAGCTTGCTCCAAGACTAAATCTTTTTCAAAAAAAATTATATGAAATCAAAAATAGAAGCTGGTGGGAATCTTTTAAATTAAGATTTGGTTGGGATTCTGAAAACATAACTGAAACAGAAGAAGATGTGGATTCTGACGGTGACTCAGAATCTGATACAAATATAGAACTTTCTATCTAGACACCCTATTTCAAGAGAAAAAAATGATTGATTCACCTCTTTATTGCCCTCCAAGTTTTGATCTGTGGCAAGGAAGAAAAGACAGCCACGATTCCTATCAGTATCTCTATCAAATAGTTAAAATGCTCGATCTTACCCAAAAGATTGAATCTACCCCAAAGTCCGTAGCACTTTTGGGTTTTGCTTGTGATGAGGGAGTTGTACGAAATCAAGGACGCCCTGGAGCCAAATATGGGCCCTCGGCTATCAAAAGAATTCTTGCACGCTTAGCTAATCACAGCAGCAGGAACATCTACGATGCTGGTGAAATTAAAGTTGATGGTGATCTGCTGGCTGCTCAAAAATTACTGGCAAAAGCTACAGAAATTTTATTAAACCTAGGCATGTTTCCCATTATCCTAGGTGGTGGCCACGAAACCGCATGGGGCCATTACTTAGGGATAGAAAAATATCTTAAAAAATCTCCTTTGGATATTATTAATTTTGATGCTCACTTTGATCTGCGCGAAATAGCTTCTGATAAACTCGGCTCCTCTGGCACACCGTTTAGGCAAATAGCCCAACAACGAATGCAAAATAAACTCCAATTTGATTACCACTGTGTGGGAATACAGAAATTTTCAAATACACAGGTCTTATTTGATAGCGCTAAAAATCTCGGTGTGAATTATATACTCGCATCTGAAATTCACTTACATGGATCAAGCGTTGTTGAACAATTTATTAATGAAGTTATTAAAAAAAACACTCCCATTTATCTATCGATTTGTCTTGATGCTCTAAGCAGTTGTTATTGCCCCGGTGTAAGCGCTCCCCAAGTATTTGGCCTTACACCCATGCAAATTCTTCCCGTGCTGCTAAAACTCGCAGCTTGTCCAAATTTGGTGAGCGTAGATATTGTGGAACTTAATCCCAATTTTGATGTCGATAATCGCACCGCTCAACTGGCTGTTCAAATTTTGGCTTTATTTTTATAAAATAATAAAACACCATCTAAATTTGATTACAGAGTAATATATTGACAACTCGCACTCATTAATTATTTTATTTTTAACATATATAGGAAACCAAAAATGCGTAATATTTTATTTTTTTCTGTGTTGATTTTATCATCAGTATCAAGCATCGCTATGAATTATAAGCTCAACTCCGCTGAAGCTCAAAGAGCTTCTTCTTCAGTGAAAGTACTTGTCTACTCCACCCAGTCTAGAAACAGTTATGGCGATATTAATAGTTTTAACTTTGAAGTTGATTCAAATACCAAAGTAAAAAATCTATATGAGAGACTAGAGTCTGAATTCGGATACTTGGGGCCCATAGTTATTGATGGAGTAGAGCCAATAACTTTAGGTCGTTTAGAAAAAAATGATGAAAAAACGCTCAAAGATCGTAGAATTAAAAATATTATCATACTTAAAGTGAGCAGTATGCCTCGATATTAACCAGGCTGAGTACTAGCCTAAAGTCCAACATATAATCGCGCATTTCGAAAAATAACGAGAAAGATTTTTTGTAAAATCGCCAAGCTAAGAAAAGCAACCATTCGTTGTTTGTTGGACATTAAAATATATTTTAACTAGTAAACGTCGTCTAATATATGGTCTACAGTTCTGGTTATCAGCTTCACTGCTTTAAAAGAACAAAAATAACTTAAGGATGCGCCCCATAGTGTTTGTTGTGCGCATGTCAGGTCGCCAAAAACTTCTTTTTTCGCTTGCCCAGGCACCAGATTGTTTTCAGGTGCTTGGAATGCATCAAAGGCTTCTTTAGCTGGATCACCATCAATTTTAAAAGAAATTGAGTTCATACCGCACTCATAGCTTATTTCGTCTTGCTGTTGTTTTTTAAGACAATAAAAATAGCCCTGATTTTTTTTGCTGCTGTGATGTTCTTTGTCAAAATCAATTTCTACAGCTAAGCCTTGATAGAACGACTCCGCACTTGAGCCTTCTAATTCTAGAATATTACCGATGTTGCTTGCCATTAAAAACAACAGCAAAGAATTCATAAAAACTCCAAAATCGATTTTTATTTGAACCACTTCAACATAAAAATATTCCTTTGAGCTATTTAATTACTCGACTAATAGAGTCTCAAGTTTGATCATTTTTCAAGTAAATTGCCCAATAACTCTAAAGATCATCCCATTTTAATCTAAAACTGTTAGTCGGCCGACAGAAAACAAGTAGAAATAGAATACAGAATGACCATCCTGCGCGTTGTGAAAATAATTAAAAGACCGTTCTATTATTAGTGCCAATCCTAATTTAACCGATAATTAGGCACACTCCTCTGTTCAATACCGTTTAAAAGCCTGAAATTTTAAAAATTTTTGCTGCAAATCCCAACGCTCAAAGCAACAATGGTGACACCCCTGCCCAACCCATAAAGTTGGAAATAATGCAGGCCAGACGGTTTTTGATTTCACTCAATAAAATTAGTAAATACAACTAAAGCTATTCATCCGCCGAACAGCCCCCTTCTGCTAGGTTTAAATCTGATATTCATCAAAGTCCAATCGGTTATGTAAATTCTATCTGTTAGCTTTTAGCATTATCGCTTTTATAGCTTTCAAGCTTGAAGTATGGTCTTCCAAAAATTCCTCTTATCGAAAAACCTACTTTTCCGTCTCCCTGCTGCGCGGTACGCAGCTCTGGAATCAAATCGAACAACATCTTAAAGGTTTCATTGGATGCAACAAATTCTTTTTTCAGGCTAAACCAACCACTTCCATCTAAGCGAGATAATTGCGGAACACGACCAAGCTCCACGGCCAGTTTCATTTCGCCTTCCAAGTCACCACCTTTAAGAGAAAACACTTTAGAATCTAGCTTTCCTTTGGCTAAGTTCATTTCAATATTGAGTTTTCCTAAATTGATGAGCGGTACAGACAGATTACTGACGAAACCACCCATGGGAACATTTAAACTTCCTGGACCGTATGCCGCATTGTCAAGAATCAATTTAATCAACCCTGTACCATCTTTGCTTAACTGGGATTGCGATTCTACATCTACTTGGATGTCAAGTACTCCTCTTAGTTGACTTCCCAAAGCCGCTTCTAATAAATCAATTTTTGCGAGATTAAGCTTGGTAAGTGAAAGTTCTACACCCAAAAGGGTATTTGGTTGACGGATTTTAAAGTGTGAATCAAGCTTTCCGCCATAAAACTGCCCCAAGATAGATATTTTTTTTGTACTAGAGAGCAAGGAACTTAGAGCTACACGACCTTTCAAAGAATCAATTTGTACATTGATGGGATTCATCTTATTTGGTGTAGGCCACGATAATTTTAACCCAGAAACACTAACCCCTGAACCACGCCATAAAGATGCTTTTTCCATTTTTACGTCGGGAAATCCATGATTTTTTGGCCCTACCGCCATAGCAGCATTGAATATTGTGTAATCCACAAACCTACGAACTACTTCTTCAGGAAAGGTACAATAAGAAGCAAATAAAAATACAAAAATTATTACACTTGGATAAAAAAACCATCTGAGTTTGCGTAAAATTTCCATTTAAAACTTCCCTATGCGGACTTCCAAGTGGAAACCGTCATTTGCACATCGAGTAGATCTGGCTCGTCAAATCGAGTATTAATTTTAAGGCGCGTAACCTTAACAATGCCTTGATTTTCATCTTCAATTTGTTCGATCAAAGCTGATACTTTGTCCATCGATAGCTTTGTTAAATTAACTTTAACAGAAACCTCAACGTTATCTGTCTTACCCAAAGGACGTCTTTGTTCAGTCAATTCTTTAACCGTAAGACCTAAACGCGAAGCTACTTTAGGAATCATGCTCAGCAAGGAAATGTCATTACTTCTGATGCTCTCTACCATGCTTTCATTTTTCTCTTTGGCACTACGATACTCACCTTCAAGCGCTATGATTTGAGCAAGCTGGGACTGATTTTTCACTAAATTTGCTTTTTTGTCGGAAATTTTGCTGGTAGCGATATAAAGCGTCAAAAAGATTAGCAGCACTATGAATGCAGAAAATAATAAAGCAAGTAATTTTTTTTCGCGAGCACTCAAGGTCTCAAACCATGAAGACCACCTATCACTGATCTGTTCAAATATTTTCGCCATGTTTTTTTATCCTGCCTTGGTTGGGGAGCTCGAAGAGCAGTCTAAGTCAAACGATATATTGTATTTTACGCCTTTCTCTGTTTTTTCAGTTCTTCCTGTTTCTAATTTTATAAAACATGGAGCCTTACGCAAAACCGAAGTGACTTTATCTATGTCTTCATAGGAAGGTGATTGGGCTGACAATCTTACTCGTTTTTCCAAAATATCCATTTCATTTATCACGATTTTAACTTCCGGCGAAAGAGATTCCGCAAGCTTAATATAAACATCAGAAGCAGAAAATTCAGGAATACCAAAATCAACGTGAGAAGAAATTTGTTCCTTCATCGCTGAAAGGCACTGCTTTGAATTCACATTTGGTTTGCCCAAAATAGCAGAGCATGTTTGTTTTAATTTGTTTGTAAGCGTCTTGTTTTCTTTATCAAGAACAAGAGACATAGCTGACCACATGATGGTCAACAAACATATGATCGACAGGCCCCATAGAGTCAGTGGTACTGATTTTGTGCGTAAAAAATCAAGCTCACCACGCCATACAAATTCATCTTTACGAAAATTAAATCGACTATCTTTTACAGAAGGACTCAACAAACTTAATGAATAAGCAAAAGCTAAAATCATTGTGTTTGGTTCAACTTTGCTAGGAAAAAACGCAGAAAGACGGGCAATTGTTATTCCAGACTCAACCAAAGACTTACACAGATTTTCTAGGCCTGGACATTTTGCACCACCACCAGCAAAGGCTAATGCCTTAACTGCAGCCGTTCCACTCGATTGGTGGGTAATTATTACTCGCTGGATTTGACTAAAGAGCTCACGATAGTGAAGCGCAGCTATATCATTAACTTTTTTTGCTATGGCATCATCACTATCTTTTGAAAAATCTAATTTTTCATGTTTGAGCAATTCCGCCTCTGCAAAAGAAATTTCCATTGCCTTAGCAATATCTTGGGTTAATTTTTTTCCGCCTCGGTAAAAAGTATGTATGGCAGAAATTCCTTGGTGATCAAATATACAAAGATTAGTTGCACGATGACCAAAATCAACGATTGCACCACAGTCGCTCGGCAACTCTTCAGCTTGACTTGGAACAATTGAGTGTATACCAAACTCGCGAATGATTTCATAAGGAGCAACTGAAGAAAGATGAATTTGTCTCGGATCAATATTATTGCTCTGAAGTAATTGTAAACTCGTTGCAATACTTGACTTTTTGCAAACTCCTAAGCGAATTTTATTCTCGCCTGGCTGTTTTTTTTCTTGAGAGGCAGATTCGATACGATGCCAGGAAATAATCATTTCGCTTATATCAAAAGGAACCTCTGACTCCAAAATCCCCGGTAAAACAGCTTCTATTTTTCTTGCTTCAGCAAAAGGAACACCAAGCCAACGAATTTGACCATCAATAGAATTTATACCACTCGCATAAGCTTCAGCCTCTAATATACCGGCATTATGTAATTTTAATAATGCTTCTTTCTGTCGCTCCATCAGCCCTGGGCCGTCTTCTTCTTCGGGAATTAAAACCTCTTCCGCAACATTGATAATTTCATACTTTGCAGACTGTTTCCCTGTTTCCATACGCAACAGTTTGACGCTGTAAGCACCGAGGTCTAATCCAATTATTCGCCTAGCCATTATCCGCTCCTGTTTTTAACGGCTCTTGGTAAATACACTCACTCACCCATAACAATTATTAATAAATGGATTTATCCAACTTAAATAATACATCATTAAAAATATCCTACAAATACTGATACTGATAAATGCTGGTAATTCCTCCAGCAGATCGAAGCCTCATTAAAATAGTTTTTGTTACATTGCCTACAGTAGCAGTACTTCTGACTGTAAATGTCTTTGACTCAGTGCCAATATTCTCTTCACATTCTTTTTTGTCTACTTCAACTCCATTTCTTTCCAAAAAAGCTATAACTCCATCTGCACTAATCTCTAGTTTTCCTTCATCTCTATCTCTATGCCACTGAGTAAGCAAATTTTCAGTAAAACCAGGTTGAACTAATGGGCCAGTATTTTTGTTTTTAGAACATAAATAAAAAACAGTATCGAGAATAGAATCAGAAGCAGATAGGATGTTTATTTTATCACTTTCGCCATAGATAGTTATATGTTTTGACAACACCTGATATATGGCATCTGTCACCCCAGGAATTAAACGCAATTCGGCGGGTGAATCGAGAGATGCTCTTTTCGGCACAATTCCTGGACTGTTCACATAGATAGTTTTTTTGTCACCAGACAGGATCCTTCCCCAATCAGAAGCCTGAGCATTTACATCGACCGCTAACTCATCTTCAGATATGTAATCATAAATATTGCCTATCAACTGAGCAGGCGTAAGATTACGGTTATTATCCAGTGTTCCGTCAAATAATACAGAATACTCTGCTTTATTTAATACTCGAGCAATTTGATCGGCTATTATTCTTCTTCGTGGAGGAGCTAACTTTGCCCACCTTCTTATTGAAATTTTTCTTTCTTCATCTTCAATTTCGCTGGAAAATCTTCCTTTGAAGCCCCCATAACCACCTTCTGGAATTACATAGGGACCAGCAAGAGGCACTGATTTAGCAGTTGTCTCATTTTCTGGTTGACGTTTTGGTGACTCCTCTTTTTTAGCACCTAGACCAAAATCTGGCAGAAAATCCCCGCTCACAATACCTTTAAGCAAATCACTATCTATAGGCATCAACTCCCATACTGTGAAAGCTGGCAATTGTATTCCAAGCTTTGCAAGATTAGCCAACATTCCTTGCAGTGGTTCTTGTACAGCCAAAATTATTTTAGAAAAATTTGCACCACTTTGTGCTAAGGCCTCTGCTTGCAGTGCATCGCGTTCATTAATGGCAAGCTTGTAACGAATTATTTCTTTATTACTCAGCTCGCTTACAATAGCCAGCATGAGAGCTAAAAACACTAAAACAGTGAGAATTGCGATTCCGCGAGAGGAGCGATTTTTGAATCTAAGCTTCACAAATTCCTCCCTTAATCGAGCTCTAAAGGATCTTGAACAGGTATCTCAGTCTGCATTATCCATTTTATTAAATTACCCTCACTCATCTCCACCGTCATAGATATCTTAACAAAGGCAGGAAGTTGCCAAGGCTTCAGGCTATCATTTTGTTCATTGCTGTTCTGTTTCGTACCGCTATTCTGCCCTAGAAGTAACATAGAAGATGGATCTGAAACCCAAGAATCCTGCCATTTTTTAAATCGACTGTCGTAATAAGAAAATTCAAGTTCGCTAACATTGGGACATAATATTTGGGAGCGCCCCCCCCTGGTGACATCTAAATTAAGATGCGAGTTGTTTCTGCGCATGAGAGACTTTTTTCCATTTTTATCTGTAGCGAGATAAAAGCCCAAGACCTGCTGGTCACTTTCCTTAGCATCTTTTTGCGTAACTACGTGACCAAATGCACTAAAAAATAATTTATTTTTTTCACCCTTAAATTGAGTCAAATATGCAGGCTCTGTTAAATTAATATTCTTACTCAAATATGCTGCCGAAATCTCATGAGACATTCGCGATAAAGCTTGACGAACTTCCTGATACCTCTGAGAAATATGCTCCACATTATCTTTTGCCTGTACGGATGTATTGAGAGACGTCATTAGCAATAATCCCATCATAGCCATAAGAACAGTTGCCACCATGATTTCAATCAGTGTGAAACCCGAAAAATATTTTTTTTGGTGTGTATTAGGGAGCATTTGGAGCACCTCCCCTAAACCTGGGCGGGAAAGAAGGCTGACCAGCCGGCTGCTGTTGAGTGTTTACTGTGTTCGAATTGTTAGGACCACTACTAAAATTACCAGTGGTTTGTTTAAGCATATTCGCCAAGGCACCCATGGCATTAAGATCTACAACGTGTGTAACCACCCGAACTTCATCATCAATGCCATTATTCTTCCATCTGATTACGACAACTAACTCACGAACAGAATTTCCGAGTGACTCGGTAATCAGAGATATCATTGGAGACATGGCTGATGATGTTGTACTCATTTCATCTTTGAGGCCTTTGGGGGCATTTGCTTTAGCTCGACTTTCAACCTGACTTGCAGAAGGAGGCCTCATATTAAAGCGCGGTGCATGACACTCCCATTTGTATTCATCAAACCCCTGTTCCTGATAATCACCTTCCTGCTTAAAATCGGAAGCCGATGAAATAATTTTTTCAACTTCTCTCTTGCACTCCATCAATTGAAAACGAGCAAGCTGCGTTGCGGTAGAAATGTAGCGTGACTGCACAGCAAGATTAGTTGCCCTGCTTTGAACCAGCACAAGGGAAGTAAACGAAAGAGCCAATAAAGCGAGGGCGACCATCACTTCCATTAAACTAAAGCCATTTTTGGATCTTTTACCCCTCATCGAATCCTACTGCTTTTTTTTCTTCATCAAGAAGTTGCTTGGGCTCAGGTTCACCATAATTAATTTCAACTGCACCGGTCAAAGGACTTAGAGCGACATACATAGCGTTATCTACATCATCATCTTTTCGGGCAATGGATACGAAAGCTGACTGGGTATATCCCCCTGAAAAGAAATAAATTGATACAGTTCCTTGTCGAATTACCTGTTCGCTTTGTTCTGCCTGTTCTGTCCAAGCACCATAGATAATAAAATCTTTTATTTTATATTTTTCCCCCAAATTATCCTCGACGGCTTTAAAATTTGGAAGAAAAGTCCCGATCTTTTCTTTTTCTTCATCAGAAAGCAGCATTTTTTGCCTTTCTTTCATTATCTCTTCATAGCCTAAAACAGGAGTAATAGTTCCAGCTTCCCCTTCTTTTTTCTCAACCCAATATGTTTGGGTATCTAAATCGAATACAATTCTATGTGTTGTGCCTGATATAGCAGCACGTCCGTAGACTTCACTAAAAAGACCTGAAATACGCATTATCTCATTTTTGAGGTCGGTATTACTCAAAGAATTAATAGTGGGAATTGCAATGGCAATGAGAAAACCAAGCAATACAATCACTACCATCAGTTCAAGCAGGGTAAAACCCAACTTGACATTACGATACTGACAGAACTTGGTTTTTTTCATAAATATTAAAGATCACTCTGGCTGCCAGTTTCCTATTCCTAACTCTGCATTTTCTGCGTTGCCCTCTGGACCATCCGACCAAACGTCGAAAGATCTAGGGTTATGAGTTCCCGGAATAGCATAATTGTAAGGATTTCCCCATGGATCCATAGGTACTTTTTCCATCAAAGGCTGGCCACGTGGAGGATTAGCTAGTACATCTAAACCTTCACTAGCATTTGGATATGATCCTGTCTGCAGTTTATATAAATCCAAAGCCTTAGCTATTTCGTATGCTTGTGTACGCGCAGTGGTAATTTTGCCCTCAGCCAAACGGCCCATAACATAAACCGTTCCGATACCAACCAAAATGGCCATAAGAGTAACTACAACCATGAGCTCTATAAGCGAAAATCCTCGCCCAGCATTTTTTATGGCATTTTTTTTAAAAAATAAATTTTGATTCTTCATTAACACTCTAGACTCCTACTTTACTAAAGATGACATTTGCATAATCGGCACCATTACAGCACCTACAATCCCACCAATAGTAACACCCATAAACAATATCATTAATGGCTCAAGCAAGCTTGTTAGCATAGAAACTCTGGTTTCAACTCGAGCTTCGTAAGCGGTGGCGACTCGCGAGAGCATGGTTTCCAATTGCCCAGATTTCTCCCCCACAGCAATCATATGAGTTACCATAGGTGGAAATTGACCACTTCTTCGTAGCGGTCCTGCAATATCCTCTCCTTCTCGAACAGCTTCGCGCACACTGTCAATAGCTTTTTCCAAAGCGTCATTCGATACTACATTACGAACTATCTGCAAGGTGTTAAGCAGCGGAACGCCACCAGAAAGTAAAGTAGAAAGAGTTCGTGAAAATCGGGCTATAGACACCATCTGCATAATCGATCCAAAAATTGGCATTTTTAGTTTTGCTCTATCCCAATATGCTCTTCCTTTGGGGGTTTTTACCAGCTTCATCAATCCATATGCCAAAGCAACTACTACGATCAGAAGCAGCCACCAATATGAACTAATAATAGAGCTCGTTGCTATCAGAGCACGAGTCATTAAGGGTAGTTGCACTTTTGCGCTCGCAAACATCGCCGTAATTTTTGGAACAACTGTCGTCATAAGAATAATAACAACCAAAATTGCTACTACCATCATGACAATAGGATAAGTTAATGCCCCCATTACTTTCGACTGTAACTTTGACTGTCCCTCGGTAAAATCAGCCAAACGCTCAAGAACAAGCTCCAACGCTCCTGAACTTTCACCAGCTCTCACCATGTTGACGTAAACTGATGAAAAACATTTATGCTTAGCCATAGCATCAGCAAGGGAAAAACCCTCATTCACGTCTGCGCGAACTTGTGAAAGAACGCGCTTAAGGGTCTGATTATCTACTTGCTCTATGAGTGCTTTCAATGATTCAAGCATAGGTACACCCGACTGAAGCAGGGTAGCCAATTGCCTCGTTGCTAATGCAAGCGTCTCAACATTTACTCTTTCAAAAAATTTTTTGAAGTTTACTTCACTTTGAAGATTGATTCGGGATGAGCCGCTGGAATTTACATCATTCGACTCTTTTATTTTTGTTACAAAAACTCCCTGCGCTTTAAGGGAAATTCTTAAAGCTCTGACACTATCAGCCTCTTTTGCGCCCTTTACGCTTTTTCCCGTTTTATCAATACCTGCATATTCATAAATTGCCATTAATTTAACCTATGCAGCGCTTATCGCGTCCATCGAAGTCTCATCCTCTCTCGTAACTCGTGTTACCTCGGCAACAGTCGTCAGACCCGCGATAACCTTAAGTGCCCCATCCTCACGCAAAGTTTTCATTCCATGCTCTCGAGCAATTGTTTTGATGGTTGATGCATCATTATTATTCATAATAGCCGCTCTAACATCATCATTAATTTCCATCAATTCAAAGATACCTAAGCGACCACGATATCCAGTATGCTGGCATAACTGGCAACCTTTGCCCCTGTAAAGTGTTTTCACATCATTTAGGCTAAGCCCAATCTCATTTAACTCTTCTTCATTAGCAGCATAAGGTTCTCTACAATTGGAACAAATAGTTCGAACAAGTCGCTGAGCCAACACAGCAAGCAGGGAACTGGCTACCAAAAAAGGTTCCACTTGCATATCAACCAAGCGTGTTACAGCGCCCGGCGCATCATTGGTATGAATCGTAGAAAATACTAAGTGACCTGTAAGAGAAGCCTGAATAGCTATTTCAGCTGTTTCTCGATCGCGAATTTCTCCCACCATAATAACGTCCGGATCCTGCCTTAAAAATGAGCGCAAACCAGATGCAAAACTAAGGTCAATTTTTGAATTGACCTGGACCTGTCCAATACCTTTAAGTTGGTATTCCACAGGATCCTCTATAGTTAAAATATTTAAATCAGGTCGGTTAATTTTGGCCAAACAGGCATAAAGGGTGGAGGTTTTTCCTGACCCTGTTGGTCCGGTTACCAGTAAAATACCGTGGGCAGCCCGTATCAAAGCATCCATCTTCTTCAGGTTGTAATCAGAAAAACCAATTTGAGCGAGATCTCGCATCACGGATGAACGATCAAGCAATCGCATCACAATACGCTCACCATGCGTAGTAGGCACACTCGATACGCGAATATCAAAATCTCGGCCAGCTACTTTTAATCTTATGCGTCCATCCTGAGGCAAGCGCTTTTCCGCGATATTGAGACCGCCCATAATTTTTACACGGCTGATAATGGAATTTTGAAAGCGTTTAGGAGGGCGGATAATTTCGTGCAGAACCCCATCTACTCTAAAACGAACCAGCAGTTCCCTCTCATAGGGTTCTATATGAATATCACTCGCTCCATCCTTCACCGCTTGACTCATCAATGAGTTTACCAATCGAATAATGGGTGCTTCATCGTCACTTTCTAAATCGAGAAGATCTACTACCTCGTCTTCAAGTCCGCCCTTAAGATCTCCTCCATCTTCGCCTTCTAACTCAGCAACAGCAGTTTCAGCCTGACGCATGGAACGGTCATAGGCACTATTAATAGCAGTCAAAACACCTTCAAATGAAGATACTACCCATTTAATGTCGCGCTCAAATGTAATACGAAGTTCTTCCTCTACTTCAAGGACTAAGGGGTTGCAGCACACCACAATAACTTGTTCATTTTCGGTAATAGCTATAGGTAGTAAACGATTATGCTTTGCAAATGCTATGGGAATAGCACCTAAAAGCTCGTCAGGAATTTCATCAACTTCTATAGCATCGATAACATCAAGTCCTAAATGAGATGCTAGAAGTTGGGCAACTTGTGTGCTCGTCAAAATTCTTTTCTCAACAAGCACTTCTGCTATACTCGACAATTTTTCTTTTGCTTCACTAATCGCGTCTGAAACTAGACTTGCAGGCACTTGAAAAAGTTCGCTTGCAATTTGTGGCAGCGGTACCCCTATTAAGTCAGCACGCATTCTTACAAGTGCTTTTATTTTGTTATTGTCAGACATCTGATGGCTTAGTCCTCAAAAAATATTTGCGCAGTTATTCAACTACCAAAGAGCTATTATCAGTTACTAGCACATGCTGCTCATCGCTTATCGATGCCGAGTTATGGTCAAATTTAGTGTCATTTTTTTGCCCGTCAGCTTGCTCGTCATCTACAGCTTCTTGCTCAATGATAATATCTGGGCCACCACCACTGCTAGAAGTCGTACCAGAAGAAGGCGAAACAATTTTCTCATGCCCATCACCGGCACCGCCATTTTCAGTCTTTCTCATTTCAGCATCTAGCGCCAAAATCATACTTGATAACGGCCCTGATTTTTTATCATAGTCGATAGTCTTGTTATAATTTTGTATCTTACCACCGTAATAAAGATTAGCGAATTCTTCACGTTCCTTAAGCTTACGCTCCACAATTTTCTCATAGTCATAATCCGACCTGATAATGTAAGGAGTGAGAATCAAGGTTAAACTCTTACGCTCGGTTTCACTGCTTCGATTTTTGAAAAGCCAACCTAAAATCGGGATATCCCCCAAAAATGGTGTTTTATTATCAATAGTAGTTGAGCGATTATGAATTAACCCCCCAATTACTCCAGTCTGCTGGTCTTTCAAAACGATAGTTGTCTTTGCTGATTTGGTACTGATTCGGTATTGATCAGCATTCAGCAACTTTTCTTTTTGTCCCAATTCATTAACTTCTTGCTCTATATCAAGCCTAACATTGTTATCAGCTCCAACATGAGGAGTAACTTTGAAGGTGAGTTTAACGTCTTCGTAATTGATAGTCTGCAAAGGAACGCCGCCTAAACCTGCATTTCCTCCAACAGAAGAGGCTCCCTTAATAACGGGTACTTTTTGCCCAACCGACATTACAGCTTCTTGGTTATCTGTTGTAAGCAAATACGGTGTAGAAAGAACATCGATATTTGAATTCGTTGCTATTGCCTGCAATACTGCTCCAAAACTTGGAATAGCCGTATTGCCTACACTAGGGCCAATAATACCTGCGACACCACCTGAAAGAAAATTACCCAAAACAGCCAAAGCGCCAATGCTCTGTTTTCCTAAGCCACCTACTTCGCTTGCAGCCTTTCCAGCTGTAGTCAAAGCTGTGCTAATACCTGAGGCAATGCCTTGACCACCAGGGTTGGCAAGAATACCAACCGAGCCACCCAGGCCAGGAATTATGCCTTGATCAACCCCGTTAAAGAGACTCACGCCAAATTTATTAGTATCACTAACGTTGATATCCATTATCACCGCTTCTACATAAACTTGTTCCTTTCGAATATCGAGTTTTTCAATTGTCGAAAGTAAAGAGCGATAGTCATTCGAAGAGGCGACCGTAACCAAAGTATTCGTATCTTCATGCGCTGTAATTTTTACCTCGCCCTCAAATAATTCATTGGTATTCTCTTCTCTCCGGCCAAATCTACTTCGAAGGCTTTTATTTTGCTGAAGCACAGAATTAAGTGTATCAGCTATCTTTTTTGCATCAGCGTATCGAAGCCTCTTCACATGAATAGTACCTTTATTGGTATTTACATCTTTGGTATCCAATAAATTAATGACCTGCTGAACTTTATCAAAACTTTCCTTGTCGCCTACTAAAATCAGGCTATTGGTACGGTCATCAGCGATAATTTTATCCAAATTTGCTGTAATCTTATTAGCACTATCTACCTTAGACCTTCGTCTGGTTCTGGTAGAAGCTGGTGAGACATCAAATAACTCACGCAATTGTTTTTCAACAACTTTTGCATCAGCGTTCATCAACTTAACTACGTGAATTCTATTTTGAGCATCTTCTAAGTCGACCTGAGAAAAAATATAACCCAATCGACGAATGTTGCTATTGCTGTCAATTACTATGACAAATTGATCACCAACAGTTTCGACCATTCCATCTTTAGAAATAAGCATTCTACCGATGTTTTTTAAGGTGTCTTGTGATGTGTGTACCGCTTTATAAAACAGGGTGCCAATTTCCTCATTATTCTTAGCATCGCGCCCCTTTGTATAAAAAGGTGTCGAATAATTTTTTGAATCCGCCCTTCTTACCACAGTCCAAGTGTGTCTTTCTCCTTGCTGTACCAGGGCAAGACCTTTCTGAGCCAAAGCAGCCACCAAAACATCCCAAGCATCCTTGGCCGTCAGCAAAGATTTTCCAATAATCGTCATTTTCATTGACGGGCTGATAGAATCATGAATTACAAATGAACGACACAGAAGATCGCTTACCTGTTTAAGCACTTTTAGAAGATCTTCATTTTCAAAATTCCATGCAAACTGGCCCTTTGCTGGAACGCAGGCCTGAGGAGCCACACTGCGAATTCCAGAATCAGCTGCAGACATTTGCATCTTGGGACGAGCCATAGCTGACTGATTTTTTGGAGCCCCAGGAGGAGCCGCCATCCCTTTATTTGATGGTTGTATAACATCCACTTTCGCAAGCAATGAAGTCGCGAATAGCATAGCTATGCTACCTAAAAACAAATTGGCAACAAGGCCACCTTTTTTAATATCTAAAAATCGCATGGTGATTTTTCACCTTAGTCTCTCGGTTTATCTAACCACGGAGTAATCGAGCGTTATAGATCGACCACCCCTCTTTAAATCAATCGTAAACTTACTGGCTGACCTGAGCTTACTAAACAATTGCAAAGCTTTTTCTGGGGTATTGAGCTCAAAACCATTGATTCTGGTCAACACGTCCATTTTCTCAATTCCTATTTTTTCGAACAAAGACCCTTCTTTTAGGTACACAAGTTTAAAGCCGGTATTTGCACCACCTGCATCAAGCTCCGGTACAGCACGAGCTTCAGTCATAAGCCGGGCAACATTTGATAGGGCCGTGTCAAATTCTTTTTGGTCAATTTCATAAGAAGTCGGACCGACTTTCCTTATTCCCTTACCCTCTTCTTCAGTGACCATTCCTAATCGGGGTCTTCGTATAATCCCTTTATCACCCTCTAATAAAGAAAGATACTCGTACTTCCCATTATTCAGTATATAGACGCGATCTTCTTCAATTCGAACAAGCTCCGCCCTCCCAAAAATAGAATTACAAGGGCGCGTAAGCTCCCAGTCCTTGCTAGGAAGAACCGTTTCTATTTCAGGATTATTTTTCTTGACATAAGCTTCACACTCATTGATCCCAAAAACCTCAGCGTTACCAGAGGAAAGATCCATTATCACAGCTCGTGAGTCCAAAGGATCAAAAAATACCATCGTACTTATTAACTTAAACGGCAAAGTAGAAGGACCTGCATCCTGCCAGTTGCCAGAAAATACTTCTTCTTCCTCACTTTCATCAGGGAGCAAAACCTGCTCTCTACGTGCTTCAAAAAGATTTCTTTCGTTAGCTATAGCAAAATTTTTTGCTTCGACAGCTTCAGAATTAAATCTCGCAAATTCGAAAGAAGGCTTTTCTGGGATTGACTTCGATACCCAGTATCCCATCAAAGTAGTGAAAGTTTTGGCTACAATAGCAGACATGATGCCCAAAAACACCAAATGTACAATCCAAAAATGTCGGCGAAAAAGCCAATTCACCGTACGACTCCCTGCAGTAGTGTAACCCTAAACAAACCAATGGGTACGATTCAATCTTTCCAAAAAAATCATAACTGTTATTTAAACAATTTGCCTCAAAATTGAAATGCTTTCAGCTAAAACCTAAAATTAAAATGAGGGTTTTGCCAAAAAGTTAACCTTAATTTATTTAATTTAATTAAAAAAAGCCCGGCATCACTCAATTTCAAGTTTTTGAGTTTTTATTTTTGCTCGGGCAGATTTAAGGAAATTTCAAAGCGAATTAATAAAGCTCTGCTATTTCTCTGTGATATTTTTGATTAATAAATTTTCTTTTTACCTTTAATGTAGGTGTATATTCCCCAGAATCGATACTAAATTCATGAGGCAATAATTTATATTTTTTTATTTGCTCTACAGAGGCTAATTTTTGATTAATGCCCAGCAAAGCACTGTTGATTTCTGAATAAATCGAATCTAGATTTTCAGCGGACATAAAATCATCTATACTTAGCCCTTTTTCAGAAGCCATTTTTTTTATATGTTCAAAATCTGGTGATAATAAGGCTGTAAGATATTTTTTATTATCACCAATAACAACTGCAGACTGGACATAAGGAAGATGCTTAAGCATTGATTCTATATTTTGCGGTGAAATATTTTTTCCACCAGCAGTTATTAAAATATCTTTCTTCCGATCTGTAATGGTCAAAAAACCATCTTTGTCTAAACTGCCAACATCTCCAGTATACAGCCACCCTTCTTTAACTACTTCCGCTGTTGCTGCAGGATCTTTATAGTAGCCCAAGAAAATATGCGGACCCTTTAAAAGAATTTCTCCATCAGATGCAATTTTCACCTCTGCCCCCGGCATAACCTTGCCGACCGATCCAATTTTTGTACTATTGGGAAGACTTAAAGTAGTTGGGCCACAGTTTTCAGACTGCCCATAGAGCTCATAGATAGGGATATCTATGCTAGAAAAAAAATTAAGTATGTCTTTTGATATTGGCGCGGCACCTACCGCACAGATTCTCACTTTACCCAAACCAATTTGTTCTTTTATTTTTGGAAATATTTTTTGGCGCGCAAGCAAATATCGCAGACTTGTCCATAGAGAAGGCATTTTTCCTTCATAGCGGGCGCTAAAATATTCGGATGCAGACTCTCTAAAGTACATCAATACTTTTTGACTCAAGGCATCTTTTTCGCTGATGGCACCTTTAATACCTTCGTAAATCTTTTCATAAACGCGGGGTACCCCAAAAAACACAGTTGGTTCTACCTCTTTTAAATTACTCTTAAACTTTTCCGGTGACTCCACAAAATAACAACTTATTCCACAGTCTATCGGAGCATAAATGGTAAGCATTTGCTCGGCTATATGCGCAAGCGGAAGATAAGAAATTTCTTTATCCTTTGCACTACATCCCCACACTTGAACCATTGTCTGAACCGTCCAGGCTATAGAAGCATGGGACAACATGACCGATTTGGGATTGCCCGTGGTTCCTGAGGTATAGATCATGGTGGCAATACTATTTGGATCCACTGCCGAAAATTTTTCATCCACTACCGAAGCTTTTATTGTTTTTCCTGCTTGTAGAAATTCGCTCCACTTTAAGACATTTTCGTCTTCTGTTTTTTCTTCCGACATTAAAACAATGAGCTTAATTTTTTTGAATTGATCAACTTTTGGTTTTATCTGTTTTCTGTATCGTTCCAAATTTTCAACAATCAATACTTCTGCATCGGAATGATCAACAACATAAAATACTTCATCAGCTGAGCTTGAAGTATAAACTCCAACAGAAGTAGCGCCTATGTATTGAGATCCAACAGCAGCTATGAGCCACTCCAGACGATTGAAACCCAGAATAGCGATTTTTCCACCGCTATCGACTCCAGCATTAATAAGAGATTTGGCAAAGCTAACAACCCGATCGTGATAAACTTCCCAGTTAACTCCCTGCCATGAATTCTTTTGTTTAAAAAAGTAAGCTGCTTCATCTTTATGATGAAGGGCACGCTTCTTCAGACGATCGATACAGATGTCTCTTTGCATTGCTCTAACCTTTGTCCGTGGTTATCAGAAGGTATATGAGACAACTGTTAATATTGGTTATTTATTTAATTATTTTTAAAAAACATTGCCCACCACTAAATAAAAACGAGGGGTAAAATTTTCTGCAGGACTCATCGCAAGATCTGCCCGAATCACAAATGTTTTATTCCAATGTATGCGCAAACCTGTTCCAAATCCAAAGTGTATATCACTCAAATCTTTTGCTAAATTTTTATAATCCAAAGCTGTCACACCAATATCACCCAAAGCAACGCCAGTTAAATCAAAATCTTGCTTAAATAAGTTGAATGACAAAAAAGTATAACGAAACTCAATTTGCTCTATAGCCTTAAGGCGACCTACATAGAGTTGCTCACGAATACCTCGCCCAAGATACTGACCTCCTATAGCATTATAATCACTGATGGATTGACTACCTCCGACTCGGGACAATGCTTCAAAGGGAAGTGTTCCATAAAAGATGGAATCAAAAATTGTTTGTGATGCAAAAACAAAGCGGCGCTCATCATCAAATGGAAAATAAAATCTCGCAGATAGATTGGCAGCTACATAATCCCAATCGCTCCCAATAAATGACGCTCCTCCTCTAATACTTGACTCAAGCCAATACCCTGAGGTTGGGGCTGGCTCATTATCACGGCTATCCAACATAAGTCCAAGCTCAAGCGTGCTGAGGTAACCGTCTATTTTTTTATTTTTAAAATCTCTATCGAAAAGCGAATTGGGATAAGGACCTTTTTCACTAAAATCTCTATTGAGAAAATAGTTTCCGCGGTAACTTGTCATCAGCTCAAGCTTTGCATCACCTTGCCACAGTATCCACCGAGAAAATATTTCGCCAAAAAAAGACATGAAGCGATTTTCATAATATCGTCTGATGAATTCTTCTTTCTTTTCCTCTGAAAGAGATAGTTTATTGGCTTCTATCTTTGCTCGTTCTTCATCACAATTGGCCTGATTTCCAAGTCCGCAATAATTTTGAGCAGGTGTAGAATAAAACCCTAATCTTCCAGTTAAACGCCATGGCAAACCAAAAGCCTTTAGTCTGTCAAAAGTGAGAGCATGTGAATTTACCCATTTTGTAGTTAAATAAATTTTTAAGCCAATACTGGTTTGATAAGGCTTGTACCCCTCTTCATCGATGTACATATTACCAATGACACCGCTCCCCAAACCTGTATCCGCTCCAAAACCAAAGGCAGGAATTCCAGAAAACCTGATTTTCTTTTCATTTTCTTGAGCAAAAGCAGTGGTCGTTACTAAAATACTAACCATCAGACATAACGCTTGAATAAATAATTTTTTTTTCATTTCTATCACCACCTTGTCAGCCCACAATTTGTTCGATTATTTTTTGATAGTTACTCAATTCCGATTGAAGTGACAATTTTTGATCCTCAAGTTCAATTTTATTCACATCAAAATTCATCAGTTCTAAATAAAATTTTATTTTTGGTTCCGTTCCACTAGGACGAATTATCAATCTGCCTAAATTTGTTATTTCAAAAATTATTATATCAGCAATAACTTTCTCATAAGGGCCTTTATTTTGAGGTTGGGAAAGGTCATGCTTTACCCAGCAATTTCCGTGATATGGTATAATTTCGTTTTCGGACAGCAGACGTAATTTTTTCATAACTCTATTCATTTCATCGTGAGCATGAATTCCCTTAAAACGCTTCGACCACTGAACATTTAAATGAAGTCCAAATTGAAGATAGAGTTGATTCAAAAAATTCCATACCGAAATTTTTTCTTTGGATAAGTATGCCGCTATTTCCATAAAATGTACCGCTGCATTAATTCCATCTTTATCCAAAACAATTTTTCCCACTAAAAAGCCAATTGCTTCTTCATAAGCAAAGACAAATTTTGCATTTGTTTTTTTCTCTTGCTCAATAGCCGCATGAGCAATATTACTAAAGCCAGTGAGACCATCTACATAAAATGCTCCCAAAGACTTTGCTATGTTTTTTAGCATTCTCGAAGAGACAATACTGCTGGCTACCAAAGGGTTTACGCCTTCTTTAATGCCTTTATCAAGACTGAAATAACCTAATAGACAGCCCATCTCATTTCCAGAAAGCTTCTTAAATTTTCCATCATCATCACGACAGGCCACTTGCAGTCGATCTGCATCAGGGTCATTGGCAAACACCCATGAAATTTTTGACTCATCAGCCTTAACATAAGCCAAATCCAAAGCATTCTTTTCTTCTGGATTGGGAAAATCAAGAGTTGGAAAATCGCCATCTGGTTCCGACTGTTTTTTTACAATTTCAATCTGATAAAACCCGCTTTCATTAAGGGCACGCAAAAAATATTTTTTTCCCACTCCATGAAATGCTGTATAGACAATAGCTAATGATTTATCGAGATCATCTTCATCAAAAAATCTACTGCTTTTTATTTTCCGGAAATATTCATCGATCACACTTTGATCAATTGATTTTGATAATGTGGGAACTTTCTCGTGCGAATTTAAAAAATCATTTCTCATAGGTGCAGTTATCATATTATTTTCGATGCGCTTTAGGCTTTCACCATAGAGTTGACGGCTTTTTGAATCATAAAGCTTAATGCCATTATCACTTCCAGGATTATGGCTAGCAGTGATCATCACTCCGAAAGTTGCATTTAAATTTCTAGTTGCAAAAGCACATAGAGGAGTTGGTACACACTCAGAAAACATAAGTGATGGGATGTTGCATCTATCGAGCACACTCACAACTTCGCAAGCAAATTTATAGCTGTTATGTCGAGCATCATAGCCAACTACAACAAGCGCTGTTCGATGATTTTGTGCCTTTACTTCTAAAGATAGGGCATAAGCTAAGCGATACACGGAAACAAGATTCATACGCTTGTAACCTGCTTCCATTTTTGCCCGTAACCCTGCAGTTCCAAATTTCAAAAAACTACTCAGCCTATCCTCGAGTTCAGCATGTTTTTCTTTTTTTCCTTTGAGCGCAATCAATTCATCTTTATTTTTTTTTTCTGGATCCTCTAAGAGATAATCACTCAATTTTTTTTGCAGAAATTCATTCATCAATGTCATCCATTAGGCCCGATAAAAGTGATGGTCACGATTGCATGTTAGACATTATCAGAGAAGGAGTAAACCAAGCATGACACTAATAGCAATATCTCTAAACAGCTAAATTTGGTGAAGGAATTTTTTATTTGAAACATCGTACAGCTGCCAAAGGTTTAGTTAAGACCATTTAAAAAAAAGCGATCATAAAACCATGAACTGTTCACACGAAAAAATAAAATCACTAGCAAAACCATTTTTTTTTCAAAATGAATCACTATTCAGTCAACGACTAAACAGCACACCACTTTTTTGTTTACATGGTCGAGTACTAGAATTTACTTCACTGGTTATTCGCGCTTCGGTTCCCTTAGTAAGTGTGGGTGAAATGGTTCACATCACTCGTTCAAATTCAAAAAGCTTACTTCCAGCTCAGGTGGTTGGTTTTAGAGAAAATGATGTTTTTCTCATGCCTTTGGATGACACTACAGGATTAAGTCCTAACTCACAAGTAATCCCGAGCACAAAACCATTCATGCTAAAAGTTGGTTATCAACTTTTGGGTCGAGTACTCAATGGCTTAGGAAATCCCATCGATAATAAAGGAAATGTACAAGACATTTCTTTACTGCAAGATTGGCCTCTCAATCGTCAGGCTCCAGATCCCTATACAAGAAAACCTATTTGCGAACCTCTTTCCTTGGGAGTTCGTGCCATCGATAGTTTACTTACGATAGGCAAAGGACAGCGAGTAGGTTTGTTTGCTGGATCAGGAGTAGGAAAATCATCACTCATGGGACAAATTGTTCGGAATACCGAAGCAAAAATAGTGATTGTCTGTTTAGTTGGTGAACGTGGAAGAGAAGTGATGGAATTTATCAATGATACATTAAAGGATTCACTCAATAAATGTATCGTCATTGTTGCAACTTCAGATCAACCAAGTTTGGTTCGCTACCTTAGTTGCTATGTCGCAACTGCCATCGCTGAATGGTTTCGTGATCAAGGTGAAGATGTTTTATTTCTTATGGATAGCGCAACACGTTTTGCCAGAGCACAAAGGGAAATAGGGTTAGCCCTTGGAGAGCCTCCAGCACGACAAGGTTATCCTCCGAGTGTATTTGCTGAAATTCCAAAGCTCATGGAACGAACGGGCACCAATCATATTGGATCTATCACTGCACTTTACACCGTTTTGGTTCAGGGAAGCGATTTTGATGAACCCATTGCTGACGAAGTAAGAGGGATACTCGATGGTCATATTATTTTAAATCGCTCTTTAGCCGAACGAGGTCATTGGCCAGCAATTGATGTTTTGCCTTCGTTGAGTCGAGTTATGAATTCAATTGTCGATGATAGACAAAAAAATGCTGCATCTCGTTTACGATCTTTGCTATCTGTTTACGAAAAAAATAAAGATTTAATTTTATTGGGTGCATATAAATCTGGATCGGATTCGGAGGTTGATATGGCGATAAGAAAACTTCCTCAAATAAACTCATTCCTAAAACAGCCAATCAGTGATTTCACTGACTATCACCAAACAAGAAACGAACTTCTAAGACTCGTGTGAAACTATGAAGTATTCGCTCGTTACGCTCCTTAAAGTGAGAGAGCACAATAAAAATTGTGCCGAAAAAAAGCTATCACAAGCTCATTTTGAACTTCAATCCGAGCAAAAAAAGCTAACACAGATTAAAAGAAATCTCGTACAAACCATCAACGGACGCTCAGCATTACAAGAGAATTTTTTTGTACGCGCGCAAAATGGTCCAATCAACAAGAGCCAAACCATGCTTATGGCATCAATTTTACAGAAAAATTTGTCATCTGAGCAAAGCATTAAAAAATCTCTTGACCAGCAGGAAGAAGCAGTTAAACAAGCATACGAGCGAAAAAACTCGGCTATGACGGATGCGGTCGAAGCACAGCGTGAACTAAAAATTATCAATAAGCATCACAGCCTTTGGCAACTTAATCATAAAAAATACGAAAATTTAAAAGCTGAATATGAAAATGATGATCAAAACGGAATGCGTTTTTGGTCGAGGCGCCAACGTGTCTAAAAATTTAAGAGCTGAACAAATATGCAAATCAAAAAAAGCTGTTCCAGCGAAAAAAATTTTTATCACACATGGCAAGAAAAGTAATTTCTGTAATCAGCTTCTCCATAAAATATCAAATAAAAAAATTTCAGAAAAAATTCACTCACATCATAAAAATAAAAACCTATTCGACAATGAAATAAACATCGATCAATCTAATAGTCCAATAAATGATTTTTCACTCAATGAATTTCATCATATTAAAAGTGAAAATCTATCTATCCATTCAATTAAAAATTCGGAAAATTTTCATATTGAAAAAACTACTGTTCCAAATCTAACTCTCATCGAACTGCACAATTTAATTAAAAAAATAAGTCTAAGTTTCAACGAAAATAAAATGAACAGTAGTTTTTATGTTTCCCAAGGTTTATTTAAAAATGCTCATTTCAGTCTTTGTTGCAATAAAAATGATTTGGATATTGTTCTGCTCAATGCTCGCCCAGAGGCTGTAGATGTTCTCAAACAACATCAAAATTATCTGAGCAAAAAATTGGCGGCTAAAGAAATAAATTTGCAAAATCTCGTGTTTAAGTAGGAGGGATTTTTTTCAACCTCAGCGGAGATTGCGCGAGCAATGGCTTTTGAGAATTCACAGGTAATTGGCCAAGTTGCTGAAATGATTGATGAACGTAAGGCTCGCTTAATAAATTTTAGCTTAAAGCATTCAACTCTAGCGAACTTTCTTTCTCCTGTCATTGATTGCATTGCGCATAGCATAGAGACCTTTTACCGAAGTCCTACCACAATCGAATTTGGTAGCACAACCTTCCTACCTCACAATGGCGTCGAAGATACTAACCAATTTGACGATCTTTTTGTTAAATTACTACATGTGAAAAGCGGCCATATATTTTATGTAGCACTCGATTCAAATTTGAGCAGAACATTTCTAGCTCGACTGCTGGCTTCTTCATTAATAGACGAGAAACCCGGTCTTTTATTTTCATCAACGGAAAAGGGTTTATTTTCATTTATTGTTGCTCGTCTTATCATTGAGCTTTCTAAATCCTTAGGCGATAAAATGCCACTTTTAAAAATACTTGGAGTATTTCACACCAACGAAGATAAAATTAAAAATAATTTTGATGACGACTTTTTGATCCATAATTTTATTCTCAATTCAATGGAAAACAAATACATCTTAAATTTATTTATTCCTCTCTCCATGAGTAACTTAGTCCCTCAAAACAATGTGAATATTAATCGAGCACTGGAAAGATGCAGACATATTAACCGAAATTTTTCGATTATTGCTCATCGTTTTTTAGTTGATTTAAATACAGTTAAAAATATGTCGTGTGGCGATATGATAATTTTTAATGATTCAACATTGTCTTGGTCTCAAAAAATACTGCAAGGATCAATCAACGCCCAATGGGACCAACTATTTTTCAAGGGCTTTATCTTTGTAAAAGATTCTTGTTATTTTTTTCGTTTTGATCACTTACAGGAAGAAGAAAGAATGCCAGTGAAAGCTATCGAAATTTCTAATGAAAACGCATTTGGAGCAAGTGCTCATGAAAAAAAACAAAATGTTAGCGAGCTTGTACAAAACATGCGCGTTGCTATGAGTATAGAGGTTTCTAGACTTCCCATGACACTCAAAGAAATTGGGCAACTGCAATCCGGACAAATTATCGACCTACAGCAAAAGATCGGTGACCCTTTAGAAATGGTTATAGAAAACAAAGTCATCGGCTATTGTACTCCTATTCAGATCAACGGCCGATTAGGTATTAAGATTCTCGATCTCAATGATGATAGTGAGTGATTGTGGAATCGTTTTTATTGATTAAAATTTTGATCGGCATAAGTACCTTTTTGGCTGCCATCTACTTGATAGTCATTCTCATTAAAAGACGATTTTTATCATCACATGGAAGCCCTCCTAATTCTATTAAAATAATTTCATATCGTCGTATTGATCAAAAAACTGCGCTTAGTTTAGTGGAAATTGAAGGCAGGAAATTTTTGCTCGCATCAAACGGCACAGCATTAGCTCTTGAACAAATAAAAAATACCCGAATAAAGCTGAGTGATTCAGACGTTTAAGCAGGCTATGCTACGTAAAAAATTTTCCACTCCCTATTTATCTGCAACGAATTTTTTTATCGTTTCTGCTCTTTGCGTGCTCGTATTCCCTCTGTGGGCTCACGAAAAATATATTGGATCCGATACAGGATTTTTGAGCGATCCATTTTATTTATTATTTTTTCTTATCGGCATAAGCTTACTTCCATTTATCGCCATCATGGTGACAAGCTTTGCTAAAATTATTGTCGTTTTATCCATTACCAGACAGGCTTTAGGAACTGCGCAAGCTCCGCCCAACATCGTGATCGTCAGCCTTAGTATGATTTTAACAATTTTTTCTATGTATCCTGTGTTGAGCAGTATCTACCAGGAGCTTGAAGCAAAAAATTTTTTCCAAAAGCCTCAAAAAGAATCTCTTGAATTATTGATAGAAACAGCCAAAGAGCCCTTTAGAGCATTCATGAATGAACGAACAAAAGATAAGGACAAGGAATTATTTTTATCTATCTTGAAAAAAAACGATGTTCACAGCGAAGTGAATGAAAGCGATTTTATTATTTTAGCACCAGCATATTTGATCAGTGAGTTGAGCCACGCGTTTCAAATCGGTTTTTTGGTTTATCTGCCCTTTTTGGTAGTTGACATGACCATAGCAAATCTGCTTATGGCTTTAGGAATGCAGATGCTTTCTCCCACCACTATAAGTTTGCCGTTTAAAATTCTTTTGTTTGTTTTGGTTGATGGTTGGCATCTCCTCGCTCAAGGATTGTTGAAGGTCTAAAATGGAACAGCTAATTGCACTTAGCAAAGAAGCAATATTTGTCATTATCATCGCGTCGATGCCGGCCATAGCGGCAAGCCTTATCGTTGGAATTTTGGTAGCTCTTTTTAGTGCTACAACCCAAATTCAAGAGCAAACCTTAAGTTTTGCCCCAAAGATGATCGCTGTATACCTGGCCCTCATCGCTTTTGCAGCGCCTTTAGGAAAGATGATTCTTGAGTTTAGCAGATCGTGCTTTCTAAATTTTACGTTGCTTCCATGAATGTAGATCATTTTTCTCATTTTCTTGATGATCCAAAACTTCATCACTATCTGCTTATTTTTTTACTTATATTCACACGCTGGCTTTCCTTAAGCTTGATTACTCCTATTTTTGGAGCAGCTCTATTACCTGCAATTGTTCGTATTGGTCTCGCTTTCTCCATGAGTACCCTAAGTTTTTTGACTATCTATAATGAAAACCTTGTGTTCGAAAAAAACATAATTTTTATCTCTGCCTTATTTATAAAAGAAGGGTTAATAGGATTTATCTTAGGTTTTTTTATTAGCCTGATATTTTTTGCCTATGAAATGGCTGGCCAGTTTATCGATAATGCTCGAGCAGCAAGTATGGCAAAAATGCTCGTCCCTGAATTACGTGTGCATTCATCACCTATGGGAACCATGTTTTTTCAATTATCTTTGGCGCTCTTTGTGGTGCTTGGACTTCACCGAAGCATTATATTGACAGCCTATAAAAGTTTTGAAGAGTTCCAGGTCACAAGCCTTAATATCAATGTAAGCTACGAATATATTTTAGCCTTATCACTCAAGTTATTGAGCTCGCTTTTTGTTTTTGCCACTAAACTTGCTTTACCAGTGATAATTATTTGCTTTTTGATCGATTGCGCCTTTGGCCTTATGAATCGCGTGGCCCCACAGATCAATGCATACTTTTTATCGCTCCCTGCTAAAATTGTATCAGGACTTATAATGCTATTTCTTTGTTTAACATTTCTATTGGATGATTTTTTACAGCATTATCAGCTCTTTAAAATCTTTAGCGAAGGCCTTTTCTCATTCCCATAAAAAAAAGCCCTCGGCTTTAATGCAAAGGGCTTTTTTGTCTGCCTTACTTTTTTAGAAGGCACCTTTCTATCTGATAGAACATCTATCTCAATAGAAAAATTTTCTATTATTCGACGAGCTCTTCGGATTCACTACCACTGGTAACAAGGTTCTTAATTTTCTCTGCTCCACTGGCAACTTTCCCTGCAATAGCTCCAACCAATCCTTTAAGAGCATCGGTCACTGCACCATACTCTACGCTTGTATCATTAAGATCCAAGCTATTTTCCATGGATTCCTCTTCTCCCTTGTTACCGCGCAAAAGCCCAGCAAATTTTTCTGCTCCACTGGCAACTTTATCCTTGATAGCACCAACTAAGTTTTTAGCGGCATCGCTGATAGCACCATAGTGAGCATTTGCATCGCTCAGGCTTAACTGATCATCCATAAAATTGGCTGCTGGTTGTTCAGATGTGCTCTTTGAGCCGCCACCGAAGATCGAGCTTACAACATTCTTGATGGTATCAAGAAGAAAGTACTGTCCTTGGGCAGTATCAAGATTGATTTCATCATCCATAGAATTAGCTGCTGGTGCTATACCCATATCGGCAGGACCAAATGAAACCCTTGCCTTTGGCCTATCCCCTGACGCATCCTTCATCTCCATGCCTTGTGCTCTAGCTTCTTCTTTACCTTTGCTCAAACCTAGCAGCTTTGTCACCGAATCTAACAGAAACTGGTCGGTATTAGAACCACTCAGGCTCAGCCCCTGCTCATCCAGATTGGATAGCGTCATTGCTGTAACGTCATTTATCAATGCATTTTCGCTTGGGCTCAAATTATTCTCTGCTCGAACACCAAAACTCACCATCAGAGCTAAAGCTCCAAAAAGTGAAATAATCTTACCTGTCATAATATTCTCCATTTTGCATTCAATAATGGGTTGGTTTGATGGCATTGCTAAAACCGCCCCATGCATAGATATAACGATCAGCCGCAATTATTCACGAGAGGATCTGGCCCAAAAAATATTACTCAAATAATCCAGCCAATTAAACCAGAAAAAACCTAAAAAAAATGCGATCCTCATGGCAATAAACTCACCAAAAAAGATCACCAATCTCAATTTTGAACAAATCTATTTTTTATCGTAAACGGCGCCACTCAAGCAAAATTCTTTGAGCAATTTTATCCTTTGATAAAGCGTGTTTTTCGTAGAGACTCTCTGGAGTTCCAGACTCACCAAATTCATCATCAATACCAATCCTTAGCAGTGATGGCACCAAACCATGGGCTGTCGCTGCCTCAGCAATGGCTCCTCCCAAACCTCCTATAATGCTATGATCCTCGATAGTCACTAAAAGTTTCGAATGTTTAACTGCACAGGCAATGTTCTCTTCATCTACCGGTTTAAGTGAGCTTGCATTGTAAACCGCCACATCGATTCCCTGAGCTTTGAGTTCTTGCGCAGCACTTAGAGCATTAAAAACTGTACCGCCTGTTGCAAATACACTGATATCTTTGCCGTTTTTTAAAAGTGGGAATTTACCTGCTACAAATTGGTAAGTATCATCATGAACACGTACCAAATCTTGGCGAGTCAATCGCAAATATGCGGGATTTTTTGAAACGATCAAATAATCCATAATGGATGCAGTTTCTACATCATCAGCTGGTTGAAAGACTTCCATGCTCGGCAATGAGCGCATCAAAGCAATATCCTCGAGCCCTTGCTGTGAATAGCCATCTTCTCCAATGCCAACTCCGGCGTGGGTCCCAACTATTCTTACAGCAGCTCCAGAGTAGGCCACACTCATTTTAATCTGATCAAATCTCCCTGTAATAAAACAGGCAAAGGAGCAAGCAAAGGGAATATATCCACTTAATGCTAATCCTGATGCAACGCCGATCATGTTAGCTTCAGCGATACCCATTTGAAAAAATCGCTTTGGGTATTTTTGACTAAAAGCAAAACTGTTGGTGCTCTTGGAAAGATCAGCATCCAGCGCTACAATTTTTGGGTTTTCACCAAGTTTCACAAGACTATCGCCAAATGCTTTTCTACTAGCCACTTTTATTTGCATGTTGAAGCTCCTAATTCGTTGATGGCTTTTTCAAGTTCTTCTTTAGATAAAGCTTTGCCATGCCAAGCAACGGTGTCAGCCTCCAAAAAAGAAACCCCTTTTCCCTTTATGGTATTGGCAATGATCATAGTGGGATGCTCACGCTCTCGATGGGCATCTTTAATTGCTTGATGAATTTGTGAATAGTCATGTCCATCAATAGTGAGTACATGCCAGCCAAAACTTCTAAAACGCTCTGCTAATGGTTCAATATTCATGACATTGTTTACAAGACCATCGATCTGTCCCTGATTGCGGTCAACTATGGCGGTAAGATTACTCACTTTGTAATGGGATGCGCACATGAGTGCTTCCCAAACTTGTCCCTCTTGCAGTTCACCATCTCCCAAGAGAGCATAGACACGATAATGATCTTTTTCTTGCTCCACTCGAGCAGCCAAAGCCATACCGAGCGCTACAGATAAGCCTTGTCCCAATGATCCCGTTGAGGCTTCAATACAATCGAGCAGACGATTTGCTGGGTGGCCCTGTAAAGGTGAGCCTAATTCCCTCAGATGAAAAAGTTTGTCATGTGAAAAATATCCACAATGAGACAACACGGCATAGAGCGCAGGGACCCCATGACCTTTTGATAAAACAAAACGATCACGACTAGGATCTTTAGGATTTTTTGCATCGTGATGCATTTCATTCATATAAAGCTCAAGAATTATATCAAGCGCGCTGAGCGATCCTCCTGGGTGGCCATTGCCTGCCTTGCTAATCATTTTGAGAATATCAATGCGCAATCTCTGAGCTATTTCGTAAAGTTCACCGGCTGATGTTCGCATATTAAATCCACTTTTAAGATTCTTTTTGCTCTAAGTGTGGCGGTCAAGATCGCGATGTTCAACCCGTATGGAATCAATTTTATCTTTCATCTGCTCATACAATGCCTCGATTATGGAAACCGAGCGATGGCGTCCACCTGTACAACCAACCGCAATTGTGAGATTTGCTTTTCCTTCCTTATGATAGAGAGGATAAAGAAAATCAATCATATCAGTTAATTTCTGTAGAAACGATTTGGCTTCATCAAAATTAAAAACATAATCAAAAACTTCTTTTTCCAGTCCAGATTTAGAGCGCAGTTGTGCTTGATAAAAGGGATTATGTAAAAATCTTACATCAAAACAAAGATCAAGCTCATTGGGAACACCATACTTAAAACCAAAACTCATTAAAGTAAGATTAAGATAACTAGTTTCTTCGCTGAACTCAGTTTGTAAAAAACTTCTCAATGCATGAGCAGTGAGATTGTCTGTAAAAATAATTTTGTTTGCTAATTTTTTGATCGGCAGTAAAAGTTTATTTTCTCTATCGAGAGCAGCTCTTACTCCTATGCCGTTATTAAGAGGGTGGCGTCTTTTAGTTTCTTGATAGCGATGGATAATTTTTTCATCTGAAGCATCGAGAAAAATTAATAACTTATCATAATCATTTTGATTGATAGACTGCCATTTTTCGGGAAGCGTCCGCAGAAATTCGATTTCTCTTACATCAGCGATAATAGCAATTTTCTTCATTCTTTCTTGAGAATTTTTGACCAATAACAAAAGGTCATCGAGCAGTTGCGGTGGCAGATTGTCCACCACAAAATACCCTAAATCTTCGAAAGCATGAGCAGCTGTCGTTTTGCCAGCCCCCGAGCGCCCCGAAATAATAATCAAGCGACTCATGTGCTAATCGCCATTGTTACTCGTTTCAATGAGCCCATACTTATTGCCTTTCTTGCGGTACAACACATTAATATGGTCTGTTTTAGCGTTTAGAAAAACTAAAATATCATTGTGCAGCAAATCCATTTGCATTACTGCTTCATCGAGCATCATTGGTCGCGCTTGAAACTCTTTCGTTTCCACAATGGTTGGTGGAATATCAGAAGGGGCTTCTTGATCAAGCTCACCACTTGCTTCAAGCAGTTTAAATTGCATTTTAAGTTTTGAACCATTCTTTGGGCGGTCCTTGCTAAGCCTTTCTCGGTAGCGCTTTACCTGCTTTTCAATTTTTTCTACCGCACGATCAATTGAATTATACATATCGCTCGATACTTCTTTACTGCAGATAATCAAACCGTGAGCATTAATATTCACTTCTGCTTTGAATAAATAACGCTCCGTACTTAATACAATATGAGCATCTGCATTATCTCCCAACCACTTTGCAAGACGACTTATCTTATCTATGCCATGGTCTTTGAGAGCATCACTTGCGGTCATATGGCGAAAAGTAACTGATGTTTGCATTGAATTCTCCACGTAGCGGCATCGTTAGCCTACACCACCACTTTAGCAATCTATTATTCAGATATCCAACATCCATCCTATGTGTACAATAGTCTCAAGAATCAGAGAAGACATCCCCCTGTTGAGGTGAAAAATGAAAAATTTAGGTCAGCACTGGCACCAACGAATGCTCAAACATTTAAATAATCACAGAAGAAATTTTAATGAAGCAAGTCAGTGGTTTTCTCATATGCGCTTAAGATATTTTGCTGGCCATGAAATTTATCAAGAGCAGCTTAGCACACCTATACGGGTGGCCCACTTAAGCGATCAACATATAGGACGCGTTACACCTCATAAAGTGCAAAGAGAAGCTATCGACTTAGCTTTAAAAAAAAATCCAGACATTGTGGTACTCACCGGTGATTTTGTTTGTCACAGTGAACTTTATCTTGATGACCTTAGTGAAATAATTGGAAAAATTAATAAACCTTGTTTTGCTGTTTTGGGAAATCACGATCATTGGACCAATGCGCAGGCTGTAAGAAAAGCTCTGAAAAAAAGTGGCGTAGAGGTATTGGACAACGCCAACACTATTATCAACATCGGTACAGATAGACTTCAGATTGTCGGACTAGATGATGCCTACACCAAACATGCAGACATTAAAAAAGCCGTTTTTGGGATGAAAAAAAATATTGCAACCTTAGGTTTGAGCCACATTGCCGAACAAGCAGATCTTTTATGGCCTCATCATGTTCCCTTAGTTCTTTCAGGACATACGCACGCAGGACAAATAACTGTAGCAGGAATTCATGAACTTATTTTAAAAAAAGTAGTAGGCCATCGTTATATTCACGGTTTTTATGGGCACCTAGATCAAGCTCATCCTCATGGCGCTGTGTATGTCTCTGCAGGTATTGGAGCCGCCGTTATGCCCATACGCTTAGGTGAAAAAGGCAAAAGAGAAGTAGCGCTCTTCGACCTTGGTGCTACCAAAGATAGCCTTGATCATGATTTTTACAAAAAATAATTTATGAAATCATTGAGCCCCCCGAAAAGTGTACTTCGGGATCATAAGGATTGTTAGTAAAATAAGTTGCGGACATGATAGTCTCACCTGATTCAGAATCAAATTCACTTTTAATTTCTACTGAGCTGCCATCTTCATTTTCACAGACAAGTGAAAGATGTTGAGGAGCAGTGCTATCAAATTCTCCTACGCAATTTTCAAAATAAGCTGCTTGTGTATCTCCCAGCGCTGTAATATTCACTGAGTAGCTTGCCTTCTCGTCCTGATCCATATCTCTTTGCACAAACATGTCATAGACTACCATTTCTTGAAATATATTTACTGATGGATCAAAAAGGAACATGCCGAGCTCTTGTCCGTGCTCCCAGGCGGCATATATGAACTCGTCACCTTCATTCCCAAATATCTCCACCTTTTGAGTTTCATCTTCGGATAAGAATGCTCGAACTCCTTCAGTTTCTTCATCCAAAGCTTGTGAAAATTGGGCGATAAGACTACCATCTATGGATTCTACAATAAAATCGCTTTTCCCTTCACTACCGGTTATAAGCCTTGCCTGAATTTCTTTTTTTTGTACCAGATAAGCAATATTTTCTGCGTACAGCTGATTGATAAAGAGTGCTAACAGCATAAGACAACTTTTCTTCATAGCTCATCCTTCTGTATTTACCCCAGTATTTTCGGATAAAGCGAAAAAAAGTTGTTCCTGGCATCCAAAATCATTGTTTAAGAACAAGAACTAATATGAAAGTATTTTTCTTAGTCAGCTTTTGCTTTTGCGTTACTTCTTGGTCTGAAACAAAACACATCTCCAACAATGAAATTGGAGAATATTTAGAGTATGATTTGGAGCGAAACAAAGCTGCAATCTTAAAACGCGAGGCTAAATATCATGGGGCAAAAATTATTAAGGCTCCGCTCATAGCCACAAGAAAAATTAATAAAAAAGTAGCCAATAAAATTAGCCAGACAAAAAATTCAATAAAACTATTTTTTAGCAGCTCAAGAAGTGTAAGTGGCAACCGCAGCGCCATACCTCACGCACTTGAAAATTGGCAAAGCACTTTCTATTACAATGATTATCGCAATCTCGAACGCAGAGACCAGCCTGTTTCTTTGATGAGCATTGCTGGTGACAGTTGGTATTTGTTAAAGCGCTCTCTCTATACAGCTGGCGTGGTATTACCGAGAGAAAGTTGGCGTACCTTAAAATCTCTCGTCTACGGTGCATTTAATATTTTTATCGATTAAGGAGGACCTGAAAAGCCTCTCTGCATTTTGAGAAATTATTTTAAGAAGCGTCCATTTTGTCTTGCACGTTCAAGGGTGAGCGGTATCCGCACACCATCAACTATTACACCCAAAATATTATCTTCGTACTCAAGTCCAAAAAGATTAAATGCTCTTAATATCTGGATATTATCATGCATGTCTTGGTATTTTTTTTGAGTACGTATTGGTTCGTTTGGCCAAAATCTACCAGCCCATCTTTAGCTGAAACCACTGTGCCCACACGGATATCGAGTTTATGAAATGTCTCATTTTCATCAACTTGAGCCAGACGCTTGCTTGTTAGCGGGATAGGATCAAAGTTATGTTCCATGGAAAGGCTTACCTGAGAAATAGTTATAGTAGATAGCAATAATAGGACGTAGTGGCTAAAAAAAATATCATTATAATCTAACTCCTTAAGAAATAGCTGAACACTATTTAAAATGAAGCCTATAGCAATCAAGAAAATTATTTTCGAAATATTTTTCTTTGCCCAAAGCAATGTGTTGAATAAGACTTTAGTTATACCAATCCCAGAAATTAACTGGTCCTTTATTTTCTTCCCAGCTCTCGCTTTGCTGCGGGCATTCAACAATTAAAAGTTGGTTAATTTATGAGATTGCTATTATTACCTAAGCAAATAATTTCCTCTGTATTCAAACTCAATGGCTGTTTTTCCATCAAGATCCGTTGAACGGATATCGGCATCACTCTTAGACAGAGCTAAAACTGCATGCGCTGCAGCATCGGAAAGTTCATCGAGTGATTTGAGGGCCAAGGAATACTCTGGCAGTTCTCCTGTGTGAGCAAAATCATCGCAACTTTTGTGGTAGCAAGGATCATAAGGTGCATACGCAATGCCACCATAGATTTCCGCCAAACGCGCACTCTTTCTTCCCTCTGCGCCAGAAAATAATCCTCCAGCAGGAATTCCTGCTTGAATAAAAGGTCCGTAATCAGATCGCCCATCAAAAGAAGTTGGGTGAGAAACTAAGCCCATATCCTTAAAATAATCCAAAAAGATTTGCTCAATAAATCCTGACCCTTCGGAGGCACGGCTGCCGTTGTATACAAAGCGAGCATAGTTGGAAGAGTTGAGCATATCAAAGTTAAGCATGGCCAAGATATGTTTTTTTTCATTAGCTGAAAGCGAGCTTACATAATGTTCAGATCCCAAAAGCCCAAGCTCTTCAGCAGCAAACCAAATAAAACGAATTTTATTTTTGGGTTCAATTGAAAGCTGTGCATATTTTTGTGCAATGGAGAGTATCGTAGCGCTACCACTGCCATTATCATTTATACCTGGTCCATGAATGACGCTATCAAGATGAGAACCTACTACCAATACTCTCGTTTCATCACCTTTTGCTGTTTCTGCAATAAGATTTTGAACCATATGTCTTTTTTCAATCACGTCAATTTTTATGTGACCAAAATTTTCGGTCGCACCATGAGATTTGGAAGAGCTCAATTTCTGCCCAACCGCAAAGCTTGCCCCCAAAACTGGGTATTGAGCAAGAGGACCTCGAATACTACTGGAGATAACATCAAGGCGACCAGGATTTCCTTCATTAAAAATAATGACACCCACTGCACCTGCTGCATGTGCATTGTTCACTTTTGTTTGAAAAGTACAACTACCACGCTGAATCAGAGCGATATTTCCTTTGGTAAAATTACTAAAATCGCTCACCTCGCATCCAGATGTTGAACTGTTTGCTTTTGGGCTTGGTATTGTTAAATCGACCGCTTCTATTTGGGCTGTAAACTCTAAAGTTGCTTTTTGGCTCATAATCGAAAAATCTTCATCGAGTTTAAAAGGATATTTTTCTGGCTTGCTTTGCTCAAACTGAGGTTCACTATTATTCTCACTAAAATAAAGAGGAAAACTTTGGCGGCTTAACTGATAGCCACTAATTTTTAATTGATTTTCAACATAATCCAGCGATTGTTTATATCCTTCGCCTTTAACAAATCGATTTCCGTTATTGTTCAATGCAATTTTTTCTAATTCTTTTTGGTGATGCCTAATTCCTTCTACCGTTAGACTTTCACGCAACAATGAACTTTCTTCTAAGTTAAAAGTATCTGAGCTTGCTGTACCAGACACAATCATTAAAAATATGCAACAAAGACCACTATAATGATTCACTTTTATTTTCATCTATTGGACTCCAATTTTTACCATAAAAACAATTTACACAATTTCGCTATTTACTTCCCAAAACATTCAAGCAAATAAAATACAGCAAATTAATCACACACACAGATAATAAAAATATTTTTTCACATAAAAAATACAGAAAAATTATGACAAATAATCTCTTTTGTTTTAATTAATTTTTAGAACTTAAAAATGTTTCAGTTTTTTGGTCTTTGAACAAAGCTGACCCAACTAAACGACTAAAAAAGCAACATCATAACTTTCTAGGAGTTGTCATGAGGTTAATTCAATTTTTTGGTTTACTTCTTGCCATGGCTACCACTTTGCACGCGCACATCTTACAGAGGACTCCAACTGCGAAGGCATGGCCATATTGTCAAGAATCGGTAGAAACTTACGAATGGAGTGAGCAAACACCTTTAGGCTTCAGCGGAGGCGATCTGTTCGCTGTCACCGGTCAGAAACGTGACGTAAAGTTTATCTATGGTTATAAAACAGGCGAAAGCATGGGATATGTGGAACTTAAGCAACGTTCACCAATCGTCAGATATATTCACTCAGAACCAATTTATACTTCCGATAATACTTTTGATATCGGTATCGTATGTCCAAGTGCTCGAGTAGAAGTTGACGTTGACTTTAAGATCTATTCTGAAGATAAAGCGTTCGATGATAATTTTGCTACGACGCTTTCTTCGGGAACACTTGATTGGTGCTTCGAAGGAGATTGCCCCAATGCTGGTTCGTACGCTGACATCTACTTTAGTCTTGATCTTGATAAGCTCAATGGCAACTTTCACAAAGATATTCCTGCACCAGTAAATCAAATGCGTTGGTGGGGACGCTTTTATGAAGATGAAATGACCGCAAATATTTCATACTCAAATTGCGAATGCGATGAGAGTGGATGTGTTTCATTTCAGGTAAATGGAGCTAGCATCGAGTCTTACAATCCATAATTTCAACAACATTTAAATTTTCGTGAGCCGGTATTGTTGTACCGGCTTTTTTAATTAGAGCTTAAGTAAAATTTTATCCAGCTTGAGCTCGGGAGAAAATTGTGAGCATTAATATTGCAGTGCTTGGTACTGCTTCTGATGTAGGAAAAAGCCTCTGCGCTACGGCACTTTGTCGCATCTTCCACGATATGGGATTAAATGTCGCTCCCTTTAAAGCCCAAAATATGTCTAACAATTCATTTGTTTCCTTAGATCAGGGGGAGCTTGCTCGAGCACAAGCTGTGCAAGCTCATGCTGCATGTATTGAACCCAGCGTTCATATGAATCCAATTTTGCTTAAGCCACTGAATAACACTACATCTCAAATTATTGTTCATGGAAAAGTATTAGAAAATAAATCGGCGCGCGATTATTTTGTTGATACAAAATTTTTTAAAGAAAAAGCATTTTCTAGTCTTGATTATTTAAATTCTCATTTCGATATGGTGATTCTTGAAGGAGCAGGCTCATGCGCTGAAATAAATTTGCGTGCTTGTGATTTCACAAATTTTGAAGCTGCTCATCACGCTAATGCTCATGTTATTTTGGTTGCTGACATTGATCGAGGTGGAGTATTTGCTCAAGTTTGCGGCACCTTAGATTTGCTGGGAAAAAAAGATCTCTCTCGTGTAAAAGGCATTATCATAAATCGATTTCGTGGAGATATTGAACTTTTTAAAGATGGTGTTGATTTTATCGAAAAAAAAACCAACTTGCCTGTGTTAGGGGTCATTCCATTTTTTTCTGACATTCATATTGACTCCGAAGATGGTCTCCCGCTCGATGCAGTTGTCGATCCACAAAAAGCGCTCGAAAAAAAATTGATCAACATCGCTGTATTATTACTCCCGCATATTTCCAATTTCACCGATTTTTTTCCTCTCAACATTTCACAACTTTCCTGCCTGCACTTTCTCAGAAAACCTCGCAATCTTTCGGGTTATGATCTGCTCCTTATTCCCGGCAGCAAAAATGTTCGTTCAGACCTTAACTGGCTCCACCACTCAGGATGGAGCGCTGAAATACTGAGATTTAGAAAAAAAGGTGGTAGTATTGGGGGTATTTGTGGTGGTTATCAGATGCTGGGAGAAAAAATTCACGATCCCAATGCTATTGAGTCAAGTGCTGGCGAGACATTAGGATTATCACTCCTGCCAATTGAAACGACTCTAGATAAAAATAAACAATTACATCGCATTGAGGGAGAATGTCTTAACACAAGACAAATCATCCAAGGTTATGAAATTCACCACGGAATTACTAAAAAAACAAAAAAGTGCCACTCTTTTATAAAGATAATTTCTCAAAATAGCATCGTCATTAATCGAGAAGATGGGGCTATGAGCGATGACAACAAAGTCTGGGGTTGTTATGTGCACGGCTTATTTGATTTACCGCATTTTAGATTTTCATTTTTACAATCGCTTACCAATAAAAAAATCAACTGGTCTGAAATTACATCTCAACCAAACCAGAGCAGTGAGCGCGATAACTATCACAAGCTTGCTCATCATTTCCGCTCACATTTAGACATGAGAAAATTAAAAAATATTGCCGGGATAAGCTCATAATACCAACCTCTGAAATTAACCGAGCTTTTTATTGGCACAACGCTTTTTTAAAAAATATTTTTTAGCACTCAAGTGCCATATAAGCCGATATCAATTACGAGAGCAAAATTTACTGAGAGTAAGATTCTATCTGGGGTTCTCGACCATTCTCATCCTAAAAATAATTCTATTTTGAGGAGATAAGATGAATTCCCAACCATTATCATTCATTTTATGTCTAATCTTTTTGTTTTTAAATTTTTACAGCGCAACTATTACCGGCCAACACAACTCAGAACCGAAGCGCAATATCTCATCTTCAGCCGACAACAAAGAGGACGAAAAATTCTTAAAGAGTTTTTCTTCCATAATGAATGGTTTAGAGAAACAACATGTAAATTATGAAATAAAGCGAGTAAAAAAATTATTCGGGCAGATGGATAATCTTTTTTCTCATATGCAAATCAAATATCAATTTATTGATGAAGAAAATAATCTTGGCCAAGAATATTTTACTACGCTCTATCATTTTTTAAGCGGTCCTTTTGAATTGGATGAGATCATATCGATATTAAAAAATGAATTATTTATAGATTTTACGAACACCATCAAAAAAAAATTCCATGATGAATTATCTTTGGCTAATGTTTTAAGATTTTTGTGGAAGAAAAATAAAATTTCGGTTGAAAAATCCCAAGCTATTCTAGCACAAAATGCTCAGCTCACATCTAGGGAGGTAATCAAACTTGTTGAAAACGGAGCTGTCAGATCAACAAGAGGCATGCTGGTAAAATTGAGTACGGGTGAAACCTACGGAGACCCTCTGACACTTTTTAATCGCATAGAGATGGTCTTAAATAATTACAAAACTTATAGTAAATCAAATGAGCTTGATACTATTGATTTTCCGTTAGATAAACATCTTGTACGTGAATTTGAAAAACTAGAAATGAATGCCAACAAGGCTATTTTAGATGGAAAAATAATTCATCAGCTACGAAAACATTTTTTATTCATAAATAATTTAGGGCTTTTTGTTAGATTCAGATCTCAAACTGCTGCTTTTAATTATAGTCTTTCCGGAGGCATGGCGGCAGTTAACCCACTTAATTCATTTTCTTCCACCGTAACCCCTCAGAGTTTATCAGCTATGTTGGTGGGAAATCACTATTTTGCAGCATACAATTCATCTATCACTAACTCACTCTTTGTTAACCCAATGGGCTTAAGTTTTTCTGGATCCTATAACTGGATGAACAATCTTCTTTCAGGTCGCAGTCTTGATTGGTGGGTCTACTACACAGATAGTTATCTTGGTTTTGGAGCTAACTACACCATGAATTTTGAACAAGGAACTTTTTGGTCCAACGGACAAGTGTCTTTTCTATCTTTTGGTGGTGTTATTGCTGGATGGAAAAATTATCTACAGGCGGGAATCGCTCTACAAACTCTGCTGGCCAATAGCATTGGAGCAGGTGGTAACGTTATTTTTAACATATCAAGAGAACACTCAGTGGCTTATCTTGGCCGATACCCTATTGATGGAAAGTTTTCTTCTCTGCGCGATAAACATAAGATCGAAGTAAAAGACAACCGAAGCATCGGAATTTCAGCAAGTGCCGCTTTTAATTTTTGGGCTACCAACGTACCAATTTCTATTGCCTTTCGTGCAGGTACTGAACACACAATTGAAAATTTATTTCGTACTCATGTTGATTTGGAACAAGCACAAAACATGCTCTCAGAATCCGACATTGCTGGCCTTTTGCTCATCCTTGGTAAAAAAATATCTCATAGCAAATTTCCTGGCTTTGAAAATCCTGACGAACTTCAAGAAGGAGATGAACTGGTACAAAAAAAAATAGGTAAACTTTTTGGCGCGTTCGTTACCGGCATAGAAGCATTTGTACCAATAGCTCCTTTTCGTATCGGAGGTAACATCGAATTAGCTGCTGAATTCGAAATGGGACTTAATCGTTTACCAAACAACAAGTTTCAAGTAAGCGTTGAGCCAACACGAGTCTTTGAAATCGGGTTATTTAATTCTGTCATGAATGTTATTGCCAACGGAGCTGTACATGGAATCTCTTTGGCACGAAAACAAATTTTTTTATTTGATTTTAATAACCCCGAAGCCAAAGAAGCTTACTTCAACATGGTACATAACGGAGAGCTTCCTAATCGTTATGAAATGGAAATCAGCAGTGAAGAGCGTGGAGCAGAAAATTTATTAATGGATTTTAGAGCACAAAATAATGCATTGAAAACAAAAGGCATTGAACTTACTTATTTAGAACAAACTCACATCAGCTCTAACAGCGTTCAGGTTGGATTTTATGCACCAATAGTGCCCGCCATAATTTCGATAATCAATAAAGCCGACAAAATTACCCGCCCCAATAAAGACCGAATAAATATTAGTTTTGAAGGCGTGGATCGCGAAGTGATGCGAGCCGATGGAACAAGTATAGCCACCAACGGATTAATTGCTGTAAGAAGAAGCAGTTACGGAGGAAGAGTAAGTGAAGGTCAAGGATTTAGCGGACGCTTCAATAAAGATCTCTACATTACACACCGAAGAATATATTCCATTGATGAGCACATGGATAATGCCTCTATATCCAATTTTGACAGCCTCTTAATACATGCTCAACTGGAAGATACAAAAATCACCGGCAATGAAGAAAACCGCATAGTAGAACACATCAATAAATTATTTAGTACTCAGATAGACAGTTTCGTTGAAAAAAATTCAAAATTTCCTCGATTGATTAATATTGAAAGGGAACTCAGTAGGAGAGATTTATTTATTCTATCCAGCATGAGTGAGGTAGAAAAAATTGATGAACTGATCCAAAAAGCTCATCGAGCCAGCGGAATCGACAAATACCGTTTAGAGACGCTACTTAAAGAGCTAAAAAACAAACATCCCGATAAGCAAGGTCTTATCATAAAACAATTTATTGAAACTGCTGATGGCTATAGTGGTTTTTCAGCTATACATCATCTATTAGGAGCTCAACCTGAAGACTTATTTGTTCATACAGAAAGCGGTTATATGGAAATAGTAAACCAGGTCAGAACCTTTATCGCCAATTTTTCCTCTCATGAAAGTAACTCTCAGCTTGATAAAGTTATTTTTAACGCTGAAAATAACAAAAAAAATAGAAAACTTATAAAAGAATTTTACAAGCAAACTCGTATTCACCTGCGTCACATAGACAGGCAGTTAAGACTTTTACAAAGCGATAAATATTTACTCGATGAAAGCAGTCCGCTTGCGAAAAAAATAGGTCTTTTACGATATAGAGGAATTATCGAAAACGGTATTCGACAGGATAAAAGTTTATACGGTACTGCTTTGGTTTCAGCGAGAAATGACCTCTTAAGGCTTTTGGATTTAAAACAGCAGGGATTTAGCGACATTGAGCGTCAAAATATTTATACCATTGCTAAAAAGAAGCGTCTTAGAATAGAGGATGATGCAGATAATTTGTTTATAAAATATCATTCACATCAAATTAATTTTCAAATGTCGAAAGATGAAATTATTGAAAGGGTTTCTGAGTACTATGACTTACTAGAATTGCTCAACACTAGAATAACTGCCCTTCAGCAAGATGAAGTAATGAAACAAATGGATCCAGAATATGTCAAAAATTATATAGAACGGCTGGAGCATTATAAAAATATTTTAAATGAAGTAAATTCATTGCAGGATAAAAGCATTCCGATACTGCAAGAAAAATTTAAATCGAGACCACACGCGTTAAACCGTTTATTTCGCAGTAAAAAAAGGCAAACCAAATATCGTATTCAGGGCACACTCGATGCACTCAACCATCAAGAGCAAACACGCCAATCAATCGTGCACCAGGATGACAAGAAAAACTTGGCTCACGATAGAAGAACTCAGTCTTTGCTTCATATCGGTAGATTGAATTAAAAAGGGATAAACCGCTTAAAAAGTTGTAGATCTTTTCAATTGGAAAGTAACTTTGATTCAATTTTTTTGTCACGTAATAAGTAATGATTAACCATAAGAAAATCTATATTATTTTTTTCTTCATTTAATTTTCCTATGATTCCGTAATCAAAGATATTGATAGCTCCATTATTAGCGGAACCATTCGAACAAAACTGCACACAAAACTCATGGCTTCCTATCATATTGATATAACAAGTTCGAACATCGTGATATTTTTTTGATTGGATACCTGCCCTATCTAATACTGCGGAAAAACGGTGCCTATTTTGGGGGTTGACTCTGCCAATTGCTGCAAAAATTTCTGAAGCTAATCCATGCTCTCCCATACCAGAAAATGCAATTTCTATATTGTAATTGGTATTTTTATATTGAAGATTTGAATACGAAAGACCTTTTACAATTGACCGAAGCAGCAAATCGTACACAAGTTGATGGATACAAAAACGGCGTATATTATATGGCTAAACAGGATCCAACAATTCACTGCAATAAACTTTTGGATTTGTATTACGATGCTTATGCATCCTATCCAAGTCGTGTGATTTGTGTTGATGATACTCAAGAAATTCTAGAAACGATGTTGAGCTCTGTGCAAAACCTTAATCAAAGAAAAAATATTCGAATTGATAATGTTGCTATACATTATGTAGGAGCAGAACCTATAAAAGATAAATTCTTTGATGCATTACTTAGTGGCAGGGTGACATTAAAGAATATCTAGCTCTTTATCCATACAAAAGATCCATATTGCAGTTTTTTCTCGCTCTGTTCTAATAAAAATACTTAGTTGAGGAGTTTTTATGAGGCAATGCAGTGAATGTTCTAGTTTTATTGTGAGAGAAAATTGCTCTTATTGCTCTTTAAGTTTTACCCCCAGCAAAAAGTCGCTTAAACCTAAAAGTTCAGCATCTATCAATCTTGCAAAAGCTGTTGGAGCAAGCGCTTTGTCAGTTACCCTGATGGCCTGTTACGGAGCCCCTCCCGAATATCTCATGAAAGATGAGCATAGAACGTGTGAAAGAGATCAAGACTGTATGCAAGATGAAAAGTGCATCGATAATACGTGCCAACTGATAAAAGCAGAATAAGCAAAAGCTTTTTGCCACCCGCTTTATAAAGAAGTAAAAATATGTCTGCCAGAAGGCTCAACGTCTTAAGCGAACAATTTTTCCCGGCCTACGTAGTTTGGGAGCTAACATTAAAATGTGACCAAAAATGTGTTCATTGCGGATCACGAGCGAGTAAGCCGCGCAAAAATGAGTTGAACAGTCATGATGCTTTAAAAATAGTTCAGCAATTATCCGAACAAGGTACAAGAGAAGTTGTGCTGATAGGAGGGGAAGCTTATCTTCATCAAGATTTTTTATCGATTGTACAAGCCTTGGTGGATAGCGGAATTAATGTCGGTATGACCTCTGGTGGAAAAGGAATCGATGAAGATTGTGCGATGTCGATGAAGAATGCAGGTTTATCCTTTGTATCTATTAGTATCGATGGCCTAAAAAAAACTCACGATACAATTCGTGCAAATAAAGGCAGCTTTGATTCAGCTCTTCAAGCTCTTAAGCACCTCAAAGAAAATAATATTAGAATCTCTGTCAATACCAATATCAATCGAATCAATATGATTGAGCTCGAAGAAATGTATGAATTATTTTTTGCTCTTAAAATTTCTTCATGGCAGGTTCAGATCACAGCTCCTTTGGGTAGAGCTGCTGATAGGCCCCATATGCTGCTTCAGCCCTATGATCTGCTCAATATTGTTCCCAGAATAGCAAAAATGAAAGAGCGTGCTTTTAAAGACGGTTTTTTGATTATGCCCGGAAATAATCTAGGCTATTTTGGCCCTGAGGAATCTTTGCTGAGATCCATGAGACCGGAAGATAGCGATCATTGGTTATCCTGTCAGGCTGGTAAATTTATTATGGGTATAGAATCAGACGGAGGATTGAAGGGATGTCCTTCTTTGCAAAGTGAACATTATTTAGCGGGCAATTTGAGAAAAAATTCTTTGAGAGATCTGTGGGAAAATTCAGTAACCATCAAGAAGCATAGAATCAGAGGGGTAAAAGACCTGTGGGGATTTTGTGCGCGATGTGATTTCAAAGAAATTTGTCTTGGAGGGTGTACCTTTACATCTCACAGTGTTTTCGATCGCCCTGGAAATAATCCTTACTGCCACTATCGCGCTTTGAAATTCAAAAGTGAGGGCAAACGGGAAAGACTGATTAAAATAAAAAATGCACCAAACAAAGCATTTGATAACGGAAAGTGGGAATTAATTGAAGAGCCCTTTGATAGCAAAGAGCCAGAGCTCATCAATGATAATCTCATCAAGATATGCAAAAAGCTTCGATAAAAAATTTTAAGACCAGCACCAGTCTCTTAATTTTTATCATTTTCCTTTTCGACTACTGTAACAGTAATGGTGGCAGCCATCTCTTTACCATAGGACAGATGAGCTCCATCAGCAAATTGCATACTCAGCGTGTGAGTTCCAACGGGAAGATCGATAGTGGCGCTGGTTTGTCCTTTGCCGTAATGAATATGATTTTTGTCGACAGGAACCGGCATACCTTTTTCAATAAAACCCTTTGGGCTATCGATCAAAATATGATGATGCCCAGAAGTCTTGTCATTCACATCTTCCATTGCGGGTCTTACACTCATGCCCTTCACTCCAAATATAATTTCGATAGGGGAGCTTAAGGTATCTCCATCTTTAGGGGCTATAAAATAAACCAAAGGCCCATCATCTTTGGATGATTTTTGCGAACACGAGTTTTGGCATGATAAATAAAAAAGAGAGAACAAGCACAGAGATAAGAAAAATTTCCAGCGCATAGTATTCCTTTTTGCTAAGGAGTGCGGGCAATTGCCACGCACCGGCATTCACCAAAAACAGGCTTAAGTGTTTTTTTTGATTCTTCAAAGGTGGAACCAGTTGTTAGAATGTCGTCAACTATAATAATTCGCTGATAAAAAATTTTTGATTGAATTAATTCCATTGATCCCATCACAGCGTTTTTTCTTTGAGATTTTTTGGATATTTTTTTTAAGGAAGAGGAGAAATTTTTTTTCCTAAGTAGTTTTTTTACTGGCACATTTAATTTTTTGCCCAAAATCTCGGCATAAAGAGATGGGAGATCCGTGCCCCTTAGAGCTCGCCTTAGAGGATGGGTCGGGATGTAGACTATGGCATTAGCTTGGAATTTTTTTAAAGTTTGAAGAAGATGGGAGCCTATCAGAGCCTCATGTATTCTTTCGATAAGTGCATAGCTATGATCGATATTTCGATAAAATTTGATACCTTTTATTAACTCGCTGATAGAAAATTCATAATAAAACAAAGCTCCATAGTGGTTCTCCAGAGCGCTAAATGCATGTTGAGGATAAGGGGAACAAAGCGATCTGCAGGCTGGGCACAATTTTTTATGATTGCTATCATGATTACAAAGGCTGCATCGAGCAGCAAATAACGTTTTCAGTAAACTTTTAAAAACTGTTTTTACCATCTTTTTTAATACTCCTGATCAAAGTTTGATAAAAAATAAAGCAAAACTTATTTTTTTGTTATTGAATTAAGATGACTAGTTGGTGTTAAACTATGCACAACTTACTTCTTCTAGCTTTTTAAGGCCCAAAAAAGGAATCTTATGCGCAAAACTTCCCTGTATCTTTTGCTGGTACCAACGATATTTTCATCTTTTTTGCTTTGTGCCTCGCATCAAGTTCAGATAAAAACGATTGTAAAAATCAATAATGAAACCTCTCAGGTTTATTTTAACGATGGCGATACCTTCAAAGTTCTCGATGGCAAATATAAAAATGAACGAGTGCGTATTATTGGTTTTAATACTTTGGAAAGCTATGGACCCATCCATCAGTGGGAAAACAGTGCTCCTGAAGAACTGTATGATGTAGCGGTTCAAGCGACGCAAATGGCAAGGAACGGTAGCTGGAGTTGTAAACTCGAGAAAAACTCAGATATCTATGGACGGCTTCTTGCTCAATGCGATGATTTGGCCAAAAGCCTTATTGAAAGTGGTCTCGCCCATGCTTATTCCGCAAAGAAAAAATCTGCTAATAAAGAATATTTAGCCTGGCAAAAAAAAGCCCAAGAAAATCGATTGGGTATGTGGAAAAAGGGCATACCAAAATTTATTATCACTTCGCTTCATTCAGTAGATGAAAATATAAAAAACCAAAAAACATCAACTTTGCAAATCACGAGGCGCGAGAATTATAATCGACTTATCTCTACAGAGGATGGGCATACTGAGAAAATGTTTCACAGCGAGAAATACTCTTCTTGTCAGAAGATTTGCCTAGAAGAAAATTCTTGCATGATCTATGTTCACTACAGACAACGATATGGTAAAAATCGTCCTGATTGCCTTTTGGCAGAGCAAAAGTAAAAAGTTTCAGGAGCTAATATGGGAAGCCTATTGAGCCAACAAAAACGTATAGAACGTAATAAACGCTATTTATTCTTAGGGGTAGAAGCTGCCGGTGTGCTTATGACATTTATATCGCCAGTCTTGGGAATTCCCATCATTGCAGGTGGCGTGTACCTTGGTTGGCAATGGTTTCAATTCCGAGTAAAAAACGGAATGAGATTTTGATTGATAAATGCCATGCTATGCGTGGCATTTTTTAGATTCAATCATTTTAACTTCATCATCAAAAAATTTACGACATCAATTTTTAAGTTATAACTAAGCAATCTGTCAAAAACAGACGATACATGGCTCATTTGTTTAACAAGACTACTAATTGATAATTTGATGACCTCGCTATTTAAATCTGATTACCTAAGGGCATATCAAAAAGTTTAAGTTTTATACTACTTCTAGGAAATCACGCGCAGGCGGAGATCCAGGCAAAACGGTTAACTATCTAGTTGAAATGAATAATATCAATCATTCCCTGTAAGAGCTTGTTCGCTTGCCGTAAATCCTACGGGACGAGTCATAGCTACGCCCGACACAGAGCGCGCCGTTTTTTTAACATAAAGAGGCCTAAGAGCGCTCTATTTGGATCCCCGCCTGCGCGGGGATGACATGTGGTGGTGTTTAAAACGGGGATGACACATAATGGTGGTCAAAACGTGAATGACACGAGATCGTGGACAAAAATGTTTTCTCAGCTTAGAGAAAAATTATTTTCAAAACCGTTTCTTAGACGTTATTTTGTTTGTCGCTCAATAACAGATTAAGAGCCAAAGCTGTTTTGCCATCCGCAACGCACACATAAGCTTGCCTGATTGCTTTTGCGACTTCAGGAGCATTGGTAGATTTAAATCCTGCAAGCAAAACATCACCGAGCGTTTCATTATTGAAGCCATCGCGCATTTGAGCGATAGCGATAGCCGCAGCGATACGCATTGAATCATTAGAGGTCATCAAAATATTCTGCAGAAATGGCAGCAGTGGACGATTTTTAGGAAAGCCCAACATTATAATGGAAATAATTTTTTCTTGAATAGAAGTTTCTTCACTGCTAATAGCAGCCATGTGGCGTTCATTTGAACTTTGATCTTGCAAAATAGGTGCTAAGGTCTTTGCTAATTTGATATTTTTTTCGAAATTAGCTCTCACATTTTTCAGTGAACCTTCCATTCTTGTAAATAATGCTCTGGGAACAAAAGGAGGTTTTTTATCTTGTTTAATACCTATATTTACAATATTCATTATTTCACCATAGCAACAATACTCGCAATCACTATACTAAATAATAATAATGCTTCAATACCCTCAACTATCTTTGTATTAAATTATTTTCCTGTTGATATGCATTCATGAGAGCTTGTTCTTTGATTTGATTATTATTCAATGAGTTAGAAAAATTTGTATCCACCATACTGTGAACTGAATCAATATTTGCCCGAGCCAAATGAGCCTCTCTCAACGACTTAAGCTCATTTTTTTCTCTCTCAACACATTGCCTGGTAGTTTCTAACTCTGAAATAAGTCCTTCATAGACGGCGCCATAGTTTTCTCCAAGGGCAATTCCCGCCGTAATAAAGCCACCCAAAAACCCGCCAAGCAAAGCAAGAATAATACTGAAGCATACAGCAAGAGAAAAGTTTGATTGTCGAGGACGACTTTTAATTATTAATCCCTTTTTTTTTCGCCAACTTTTTGTAACTTCTTCGGATGCAAATGCCATAATAAAACTCTTAGTGAATAATACATTTAAAAAACGTGACAGAATAAGCTTTATTCCAATGATCTATATTTTTTCAACAAATTTATTTATTAATTCAATAATTTGCTGTTCATGTTCAAAAATCAAACGATGACTGCCCTTAACTAAATGTAACTGAGATTGAGAGTGGGCTAATTTTAATCCATGGATGTTTTGCTGTTCTTTTTCTGGAGCGATCCACATAATGGGCACATCCAACTTATTAATTTCAGGAATTAAAAATTCTTGATTAGCTAAAGAAAAATAGCGCATAGCAAGCGAAAGACTATTTCTGTCAAAGTTTGACTCTAAGCGTTTAGGTACTGGACTTCCCTTTAAAGCAGGAACATTATTCCACTCATTCATCAGCTCATCCCACTCAAGAGAGAAAAATTTTCTACTCCAAGTATAATCCTGATAACGGCGCAAATACCTTATTTCTTTTTCTCTAAACCCAGGATGAGCAGCAATAATGATCGCTGCTTTAAAACGAAAACTATCTTGAAGCAGACAATGCAAGGCAAGCCGCCCACCCATAGAGTAGCCCAGCAAAATGGGCCTATGGGAAATGCTGCTATTAAATCGCCTTGCCCACTGTTTAAGTGGCCCCAGCTGAGTCAAAAAAATATATGGGGCATAAATATTAAGATCTTTATAATTTCCAAAATCTCGCGGATGCCCTAAAAAGCCGTGTAAGGCTATTATTTTTTTTCCCGACATAATGCGATTTGGCCTCTATCAATTTTTTTAATTACTTGGTTATTAGGCCTGATATCAAAGTCAAAAATAGAGGTCGGTATGGCGAGAGTGGTGCAAGCATTAGGAATATCAACAATTCCGCTTATGCGTCCTTCGATGGGAGCGGTGCTCAATATCATGTAAGCTTGCTCCCCCGTAAAACCAAACTTTTTCAAATATTCTATAGCGTTGAGGGCAGCCATCCGATAGGCCACATGAGGATCGAGATAGTGTTGACGACCTTTCTCATCAACTGAAATTCCCTCAAACACTAAATAGTCTTGATAACTTGGGCCCATAATTCCAGTTTGAAAAATAGGATTGAGCATGCCATACTTTCTGACTCCATCGGGAATTATATCCACACCCAAATGAATCCATCCAGCAATTTCAATGGCACCACAAAAAGTAATTTCACCATCTCCCTGCGAAAAATGTAAATCGCCAACTGATAAATTGGCACCATCAACATAAACCGGTAAAAATAAACGTGATCCTTTTCCTAAATTTTTAATATCGCAATTTCCGCCATGCTCACGCCCAGGAACAGTTCTTGCACCTTCTGCTTTAATCTTTTGAGCTTGATCATTGGTGGCTTTACCAGCCACAGCCCCAAATGAATCTGGTGGACATGCCAAAGCAGGAACTCGATTCGGATCCGTAGCAATTAAATCCCGCTCTCTCTTGTTCCATTTATTCAACAAATCTTGTGATGGGGCGCATGCGATTAAACCCGGATGAATAATTCCTGCAAACTGCACTCCGGGTACATGGCGAGAGCTTGCATAGATCCCTCGAATATCCCATATAGCTTTCCCTGCAGCGGGATAATGCTCAGTCAAAAAACCACCGCCATTCTCTTTCGCAAAAATCCCAGTAAACCCCCACGGAGAGTGATCAAAAGTGCCGATATCAAGAATATCAACCACTAAAACATCTCCTGGTTTTGCCCCCTCAACTCGGATAGGGCCACTCAAGTAATGAACTTTTCTTAGCTCCACATCGCGCACGTCATCGGCACAATCATCATTTTTAATCTGACCTCCAGTCCAATCTATACACTCAATTCTAAAGTGGTCGTTTGGCTTGACCTCAACCACTGCTGGTACATCAGGATGCCAACGATTATGTAATGGAACAGGCTGTTCATCGCCTTTTTTATTTAAATCGATATTGATCAAAGTTTGTATCATCGAGCTCAATCCTAAAGTTTTTAATTTTTTATTTAATAATTTTATATTTTCAATAAAACTAAATCTAATTTAAAAACACTATATTTACCCAAAAATTTGCTCAATAAAGCAAACAATTAACTTTAAATAATTTTAAAAACTAATATTTTTTAATATTGAAAAATTAATTTTAGGATCTTTTTTTATAGACGATATTTCCCCCAACTACTGTTATAAACGGGCGAACATCAAGAAATTCATTTTTACTTGGGTGTAGAATGTCTTCCTTGTAGACAACAAAATCTGCTAAAAAACCTCGCGCTATCTTCCCTTTTTGATGTTCACTAAATTCAGCAAAAGCAGCGCCACTATGATATCCATTTAATGCTTCTTTCAGTGTCAGCTGTTGGTCAGGGTAAAATGAAATTGAATGAGGTTGTTTACTTCTTGTAACAGCAGCAAATAAGCCTTCGATAGGATTCACTGATTCAACAGGAGCATCTGAACCAAAAGCCAAGGGCGCTCCTTTTTCGATTAAAGAGCGCCATGGGTAAGCTCTCTGAGCCAAACGATCAAATCCCAAACGATCCGCAACCCATTCCATATCAGAAGTGCAATGGCTTGGTTGCATAGAAGCGATAACGCCAAGTTTTTTAAAGCGGTGATGATCCATTGGATCTATTAATTGAGCATGCTCAATGCGAAGACGGGCATCAAAAGATGGATGCTGGGCCAATGCCTTTTCATATGCATTTAACACCACACGATTTGCTTGATCTCCAATTGCATGCGTCGCTACCTGAAAGCCTTTTTTGAGCGCTGCTAAGGTTTTATCGTGCAATTCTTTTTCACTGATAAGCGCTAGTCCTTGATAATCCGCTTGATCAGAATAATCTTTGAGCAACAATGCTCCTCTGGAACCAAGAGCACCATCAGCAAAATACTTGATAGCCCTAATCGAAAGATAGTCATTAATTTTTTGTGGACCCTTTTTTAAATATTCTTCTACAAACTTCTCATCTTCACCATCAAGCATGGTGTAAATCCTGAGCTCAAGCTGATTTTGTTGCGCTTTCTTTAATAAAACGCTTAAGGATTTTTTATCTATACCGGCATCGTGAAAAGAAGTAATTCCAAAAGATAAAACATGTCTAACAGCCTTATCAAAAAATTGAGCTATCTCCTCATCACTAAAAATCTCTGCAAATTTATTTACTATAGATAATGCATTATCAACCAATACTCCGGTTGGAAGGCCGTTTTTATCTTTTATGATTAGCCCTCCATCAGGTGATAATGTGTTTTTATCGAGCCCAATTACTTTCATGGCATAGTCATTCATCCACCCTGCGTGACCATCAACTCGGCGCAAATAAACAGGATTCTTGTCAGCTACCCCCTTGAGCATATGAGCATGAGGAAATTGTTTTTCGGGCCAAAGATTATGGTCCCACCCGCGCCCCCTTATCCAGGTTCCAGGTTTTTGCTTGCGCGCTTGTTTGGCTAATGCTTGTGCTACCTGCTTGGGGTTCATATTGCGAATATCAAGTTCTAAAATGCTTCTCCCAATGCCGAGCAAATGAGCGTGAGATTCAATAAAACCAGGCAAAACTCGAGCATTGTTGAGATCTATAATTTCATCGTTTTTACTTATGTTTTTTTCAATTTCTTTGCGCTTTGCTATTTTTGTAAAACGTTCATTTTCAACTATGAAGGAATCTTCAGATAAAAAATTTTCCCCATCATAAATTTGAGCATTAATAAAAACTTTTTTGGCTTGCCCCGAATATGCACATGTTACCATTATCAATCCCCATAAGATTAAAAATATTCTCACTGTATTGTCTCTCGATTACATCTTTTTTGGCTAAAACATCGCGCCACTGATTTTAAATCGAATTGTTTTTATTTTCATGAAACAAGGATCTTTGCGAAGAGCTCTTAATATTTCTAGTTTGCGATAGGTCAGAGCATGCATATGAGCACTGCTGGGAACCTCAACAATAACAATTTCGCTTTTTTGATCAAGAAATCCCAAAGGCCTGCACAAAAAAAACAATTCATCGCCGAGTAGGCTATGAAGATTTATTACCGAAAAAGATTGAGCTTTTTTGAGGATATTAAAAAGCTGCGTGCCACCCTTGTTATTCGATTTCTTGGCCAAATTAAATAAATGATTGCGTATATCTTCTTTAGCAATTTTTTGATTGCCAGCCAAAAGATTGAGTGTTGTACCCAAAGGATGCTGCTCGATCAATTTTGAACGAGCAATTAAGCGGCGCTGCTCAACTTTTTCTAATAAGAGGCTGTGAGCTACCCTGTTGACAGCCGAACCTTGAGAGCAACCTGAATCAAGTGCCAGACTTAATTTTTTTTGTATCTTTTTTTCAATATTTTTTGTCTGAGTTTTTTGGGAAGACGGAGTCCGACTAAGCACTTCTCTTTGCTGAGCAAAAACAATGCACTCATGAGCAAAAGCTCTCAAGGAAGTTGGTGTAATATTATTTTTCAAACGATGCGCCAAAAAAGAAAACTTTTTTTCAAAACAATCAAGAGTTCTACTGGCCACTCTTTGCACATGATTAAGAGCAATTTTTTCCGCCTGCATCCATTTATTTTCATTGTCGATCGTGCGAAAAAAATCCAACAAATTAGCAGTCAGATAATCTTCGTGACGTTGAATACTCAGTGATGGCGCAGTGAATTGATCTGACAAAATAAATTCCTATTAAAACGGAATGGATTAAAAGCTTATTATCTTTAGTTTGCCAAGAGGTAAGTATGCACTTAGGTATGAGCAAAGATATGAATTTATCGGTGGCACCATGTTACTCAAAGACGGGCTATTTCAAATCTTTAGATGGCACCGCTTTGTTTTATCGGCACCATTTAGCTGACAAGCCTAAGGCCTCCATTCTTATCGTCCATGGTTTTGGAGAACACAGCGGCCGCTACTCTCATCTTATTGATCGCTTGTTAGTTGATAACTTTGAAGTATTTAGTTTTGATTTAAGAGGACATGGAAATTCACAGGGAAGCCGCGGCGATGTCGTTAAGTTCAGCAACTATGTAGAGGATGCCCAAGCAGCACTAGAGTTTGCTCAATCCTTACAAAACCATCAGGGGAAATTATTTATCCTCGCTCACAGTATGGGGGCCCTTGTTACACTCAAACTCATGACAAAGATTTCTCCAAACATTGGTGGACTTGTGCTAAGCAGCCCACTCTTTGCACTAAGCCTTGCTGTACCTTGGTACAAAAAACATTTGGGAACAGTAGCCACCTGCCTTTTTCCTAAACTCCCCCTCAAGTCTACCATCCGAGGATGCCACCTCTCTTCTGATCAATCATTTTCTGCCGCCTACGATAATGATCCACTCATACTAAAAAGCGTTTCTATCAGAGCATTTAGACAAATCTTGCTTGCCTTGACTCAGACTTCAAAACTCGCATCAAATATTCACACTCCCTTTCTCATGCAAATTGCTGGTAAGGATTTAGTGGTAGACAGCAACGCTGCTCTTACTTGGTTCAAAAATGTCAAAGACAATGCACCCGATCGCTCATTGAAAATATATCCTCATTTTCTGCATGAAATTTTTAACGAAAAAAACAGAGACGAACCTATCAACGATGCTATTGAATGGTTTAATAAACGGGTTTAATCTCACTTTCTAAAAGCCTTTCAAGCCGCTTATGATCATATTTGATAAGCAGAACCTTAGCATGAGAGATTGCAACTTTTCCGGGACTCATACCTTTGAGTTTTTTAACCCATTTTACCCTGGTATAACTCACCTCAATATTACTATCTTTTGATTTCGAAAAATGCGCCGCTAGGGTAGCTGCATCGAGCAAGTTTTCCAAGGTTATGGAATCGCTTGAATCTTTGATAATAACGTGTGAGCCAGGAATTTCTTTAGCATGGAGCCACCATTCATTACCTCTGGCATGAAACTTTAACACTTCGTCATTATCTTTGGCCGACCTTCCCACCCACAAAGGCAAAGCATCAAGCGAGCTAAATATACGATAGGCAAGCCGCTTTGCTCCCTTTTTCTTTGGCCGCAAAATCGGCTGAGTAATGCTTTGCAAATCTATATTTTCAGCTCCTTCTTGAATAAATGATTCAAGCTCTTGCTTTAAATTTTCAATTTCCTGCTCAACTTTTTTTATGCGTGGCTCAATATGCTGAATTCCTCTTTTGGCCCTCTTAACCAAATTAAAAAGATGATTGATATTTTCTTGCGGGCTTAGCTTAGGATCTAATTTTATCAGGCGATCTAGTGGAGGATCGCTAAAAAAATCTGTTGCCACTACGTGCTCAAGCCCTTTTTTAAGCTTAAAAAAATTATTTTTTAATGTTTCCGCATCATTTAATAATTCAATGTTCTCTATGCATTTTTTATAATCTTGTTTTAGATTCCTATACAGTCTTTCTTTTTTATGTATTTCTTTATAAATTTTTTTAATTTGTTTTTGAAATATTTGCTCTTGAATTTCTATCAATGATAGTTGTTCTTTACTTTTTTTATTTTCAATATCTTCTGAAGACATCTTTTACCTAATAACGAGTAAATATTTTGTCTCTTTTAGAAAAAGACCAGTGTGTGTCTAAATGCCTCGCAGTGAATAGAGATATAAAAGCAAACAATAAAGTGAGTTCTGAGATAAAAAGATGATTATTACCAAATGGATAAAAAATTTGTTGGTGATAAGCAATTACCGACACCAGCTGAATCAATAAACCAAAACCATAACTAAAGGTTTTATACATTCCAAACAAAATCATTAAACTCAGTGTAAGCTCGAGAGAGCCGATTATCATAACCATCGACGAACTAAGCTCAATGGAATAATTTTGCAAAAACAACTCAACCGACATGAGTGGGCTCACAATTTTATCGAGAGCCCAAAGAAGTAAAAAAGTTCCTAAACCAATACGTAGCCACCACAAGCTCCACATCAACGCTTTATTAGAACGAGCCATGTTACTGCTACTCCTTGTAAAATTGATTATGTTTTCAATAATAAGAGTCTGACTAAATAAGGTCAAAAATGAACTGACATTTTTTTAGCTAAACTCAATCACGTTTTATATATTATCTTTGTTTAATTTTATTTCGGTGCTGTCTCAAAATATAAAACATTATCAGCACTATAGTGGAAAGCAGACTTTCTGTTTCGGTCTGCTGAGCTTTATTCATGGAGCAACCAGATGAACTGTTTTTGTTTTTTCTGCCTAATTGCTGCTCACGTTCTTTGGTGTTTTTTTCTTTATAACTATTTTGATAATTTGTTTCATGATCGGCTTGTTGTTCATTATTATTTTCAAAATCGAATTTAGGATTTTTAGAAACGTTCTCATCTATAGGAGAGGGGACTACCGGAGGTGGCGGCGCAATATAATATTCTTTATTGATCGGTGGATCATCAAAATCGCAGGCATCTCCTTTGCCGTCATCATCGCTGTCAAGTTGATCGGGATTGGGTTCAAAGGTACAGTTATCAACTGGACAACTATTGCGAGGATAACCAGGATCGCCCAATCCATCACCATCAAAATCTGTGCACGGATCACATTCATTGCCTATTCCATCATCATCCCGGTCTCCTTGCTTAGGATTAAAAATGCTTCGGCAATTATCCCAATCATCAGGAATTTTATCTCCATCAATATCAGCAAAACTCAAACATTGATTTTGCGGATCCTCCTTACAGATATCGATAGAATTACAAATTCCATCTCCATCAATATCTGATTCATCATTTTCACTATTTAAATAATCTGCATCTGCAGGACATTTATCGCACAGGTCACCTATTGAATCATTATCTATATCGGATTGATCAGGATTGGCATCAAAAGGACAATTATCTACTGCACTATTTTCGCAGTTATCATTAGGAGTGTTTGGATCTCTTATTCCATCACTATCTGAATCGGTACAATCATCACAGGCATCTCCTATTCCATCTCCATCACGATCTGCTTGATAAAAATTAGACAATGAAGGGCAATTATCCCAATTATTTGGAATACCATCTCCATCTGTATCGCTTAAGGCCGCTGTACAGGTGTTGCTCGCATCGCCCAAACAAAAATCACAGGCATCAGCAATTCCGTCTCCATCTTCGTCTAAATCATTATCGCCGGCAGGACAAATATCACAGGCATCTCCAATACCATCGCCATCAGTGTCTTTTTGATCGGGATTGTTTTGAAATGGACAATTATCGATAACTTCCAACCTTATACACTCTAAGGAATCTGGATTATCAGCGCATATCTCATTAAAAAGTGATACAGGACAAGATGGGTTGAAAAAACCTGGATCACCTACACCATCATTGTCTATATCATTACAAAGGTCACAGGCATCACCGATACTATCGCTGTCATAGTCTGCCTGGGTTCCATTATCTACAGAAGGACAGTTATCCCATTCATCTGGAACACCGTCACTATCGACATCACCCAACAATTCAGTACACACATTGCTCGCATCACCTAAACAATAGTCACAAGCATCTGCTATACCATCACCATCTTCATCTATATCGTTATCACCAGCAGGACAAATATCGCAGGCATCACCCATGCCATCCATATCCATATCTGTCTGAGTTGGATTAAACTTAAAGGGGCAATTGTCTGGGCCGTTTCCTACTGAACAGGTGGTATTGGTAAAACCAGCATCACCTACGCCATCACCATCGATATCCGTACACGTATCGCAGGCATCGCCAATGCCATCACCATCGTAATCTGATTGGCTAGCGTTAGCATCAGATGGGCAGTTATCCCAATTATCTGGGACGGCATCGCCATCTGTATCACTCAAGGCTGCTGTACAATCATTACTAACACTACCAGGGCAAATATCACAGGCATCACCCATACTATCTAAGTCGCTATCACTTTGGCTTGGGTTAGCCTTAAATGGGCAATTGTCTGGGCCGTTTCCTACTGAACAGGTGGTATTGGTGAAGCCTGCATCACCTACGCCATCACCATCAATATCGGTACACGTATCGCAGGCATCACCAATGCCATCACCATCGTAATCTGATTGGCTAGCGTTAGCATCAGATGGGCAGTTATCCCAATTATCTGGGACGGCATCACCATCTGTATCATCCAAGGCTGCAGTACAATCGTTGCTAGCATTGCCGGGGCAATAATCACATCCATCAGGGATGCCATCGCTGTCTTCATCGGCACTGTTATCACCTGCAGGGCAAATATCACAGGCATCACCCATACTATCTAAGTCGCTATCACTTTGGCTTGGGTTAGCCTTAAATGGGCAGTTATCTGGGCCGTTTCCTACTGAACAGGTGGTATTGGTGAAGCCTGCATCACCTACGCCATCACCATCGATATCCGTACACGTATCGCAGGCATCGCCAATGCCATCACCATCGTAATCTGATTGGCTAGCGTTAGCATCAGATGGGCAGTTATCCCAATTATCTGGGATGGCATCGCCATCTGCATCATCCAAGGCTGCTGTACAATCGTTGCTGGCGTTAGCAGGGCAATAATCACATCCATCAGGTATACCATCGCTGTCTTCATCGGCACTGTTGTCACCAGCCGGACAGATATCGCAGGCATCGCCCATACTATCTAAGTCGGTATCTGTTTGGCTTGGGTTAGCCTTAAAGGGGCAATTGTCTGGGCCGTTTCCTACTGAACAGGTGGTATTGGTAAAACCAGCATCACCTACGCCATCACCATCGATATCCGTACACGTATCGCAGGCATCGCCAATGCCATCACCATCGTAATCTGATTGGCTAGCGTTAGCATCAGATGGGCAGTTATCCCAATTATCTGGGATGGCATCGCCATCTGCATCATCCAAGGCTGCTGTACAATCGTTACTGGCATTAGCAGGGCAATAATCACATCCATCAGGTATACCATCGCTGTCTTCATCGGCACTGTTGTCACCAGCCGGACAGATATCGCAGGCATCACCCATGCCATCACCATCGGTATCATTTTGATCAGGATTATATTTGTAAGGACAGTTGTCCTCTTCACACGTATTGTTTGGTGAGCCTGGATCCCCAAAACCATCTTGATCGCTGTCCGTACACGTATCGCATTGATCCCCTACTCCATCAGCATCTTTATCATTTTGATCTGAATTTGAGACTTGTGAGCAATTATCGCACGCATCACCAACCCTATCTTCATCACTGTCAACTTGATCTAAATTATGGACTAGAGGGCAATTATCACAATAATTTGCTATTCCATCGCCATCCGAATCAAGATTATCATCTCCACCGGGACAAAGATCTAATTCATCACATACCCCATCGCCATCAGCATCAGGATCGACCAAAAAGAATTTTTCAACACCATGTATTACACCACTATTATATATGTTTTTTTCAACACTATTAATCAAGCAATTACTTACACCATTTTCAGCCACCAAGTAAAAAGAAAAAAACAGTGTAAACATATAATTCACAACAAACCACCATTTTATAATATCCACTATAAATTATAACCAATCGATCAATCTTTTTTAAAATTAAATACAAAAAAAACCACAATTGTGGTTTTTTAAAAAAACATAATTTTTTATTTTAAGGAAAACATCCTCTATATCTTGGATTAAAACTAATTCCTGATAAATTTTCTGGAGCAGTTACCACTGGAGCGGTTAAAAAAGATACTACACCGCTCTTATTTACAATGCTTAAATAATTTTCTGGTGTGGCATTTTGTCCTTGAGCTTTATCATTTAAAGACCCATAGATAAGGCCCGTGCTTGGTCTTAAGTCCATAGCGTGAACTCTCGGGTTGGTGTCAGCTGGAAAACTAAATTGCAAAGGAGCAAAAACCAAAGCCAGACCAGAGCTTTGATCTATCGTGCTTAAATTTAATTTTCCTGCATGAAATAAAACATCGGACGAATCGAAGCTCAAACCATTTCCGCTATCGTTTACCAAAGTATCTCCCACGTAGGTATAAGCGCCGCTAAGAAGATCGATAGTTCCGACCTGGTCGCTTGAAGCTCCTTGACCAGCATCTACATGGGCCCACAATATACTGTGTGAGTCAAAACTGATATCGGTTACGACTTGTCCTGGAGAGATATTTGTTGGTCCAATAATTGTTGCGAGCCCTGTTCTACATTGTATTCTAATAAGCACACTATTATCGTTGGCATCTTCACCCACGCCATAGAGTCTTCCCCATTTATCAAAATCTATTCCTGTCACTCTTTGGATCCCACTCCCAAAAATAGTGGCAATAAGATTTCCCTCTCCTGTATCAGGATTCAATCCTAAAAGATCGCTTGGTCCATCTGGCCCATTAGTGGTAGTTCCGTAGAGTTCATAAGGGCAAAAAAATCCCGATGAAGAATCATCTTCATTATCTGTTGCCAAAACAGGATATGTAAAAAAACCAAATAAGAGCAATAAAGATGTTTTTTTCACAAAATTCCCCAATATTATAGAAATCAATTAATCATCAAATAAACATTTAAAATAATCCAATTATTTACATCATTGACACCGCAAGACAAACCATGAAAAACCACCATTAACTGCATAAATCTTCAACGCATCAAGATGTGTTTTTTATATTTTAACATCAGATATTTGTTGCGTATTTTTATTTTACCAGGACTTATTTTCTCTTGCTCAATGTTGATAATCTGTTGACCCAAAATATTCCTGAGGCTGCACAATGCATCAGTTTGAACCATTAGTGCTAACAGAAGGCAAAGAGATTTTTGCTGCCCTAAAAAATGAAAAAGAAAGTTTATTTGATAAAAATTATTGGACTGGGCGAATGATGGATTGGGTTATGAAAGATCCCAATTTCAAAATTGATTTATTTCGCTTTGTTGATGTGCTCCCAGTTCTCACAGACAAGGATCAGGTAAGCAAACATATTGAAGAGTATCTACTGCAAAAAAATCGTGAAATTCCATTATTGATGGGCACTGCTTTCAAAGCAGCGTCATTTTCTTTTGCACGCGGCATGGCATCTTCGATCATTAAAAAAAATGTCTGTGAAATGGCTCAAAAATTTATTATCGGTGAAAATTTAGCCAGCGCCTCCAAGCAGCTGAGCAAGCTTGCCAAACAAGGTTTTAGCTTTACCATCGATCTATTAGGCGAAAAAACCTTGAGCAATGAAGAAGCAAATTTCTATCTTGATCACTATACAAATCTCATCAAGGAACTTCCTAAAGTACTCGATTGCACCAGCAAGGAGCCCCCCAATATTTCCATCAAGGTCTCCGCTCTTTGTCCCAATCTCAAAGAAGAAGCTCCGCATTTTTTTGTTGAACAGCTCAAATCAAAAGTAATTCCTCTTCTTAAGCTCGCTCACTCAAACAATGTCTTCATTAATTTTGATGTGGAAAGCTATCAAAGCCACGAAATAATCTCACTCTTGTTCCACCAAATTGCTCTTGAAGATGAATTCTCCTGTTGGCCTCATTTGGGAATTGTCGTTCAAGCCTATCTGAAAAATTCCAAGCGCCATCTTTCAGAGCTTATAGATATCGCCAAACAACGCAAAACTCCATTCAGTATTCGCTTGGTAAAAGGAGCTTATTGGGATTACGAGGTAGTAAAAGCTCAGCAGTTTGGTCATGAATGCCCGGTGTTTTTAGACAAATTTAAAACTGATCAAAATTATGAATTTTTGTCAAAAATTCTTTTGGATAACAGTGAGTTTGTGCGCCCTTGCTTCGCTAGTCACAACATTCGTTCGCTGGCCCACGCTATAGCCTACGCAAAAAATAAAAACATACCCATCAACCATTATGAAATTCAAATGCTCTACGGTATGGCTGAATCTGAACGCAAAGTATTTCAACAAAGAGGCCACCATGTACGTCTTTATATGCCGATCGGTGAAATGCTTCCAGGTATGTCATATTTGGTTCGGCGTCTTTTAGAAAATACTTCACAAATGAGTTTTGTGAAAAAAAAGCAGCATGATCATGAAAACGAAGAATATCTTTTGCAAGCTCCTAACGGCGAAGAGTTACCACAAAATGAAAAACAAAATAAATTTCAAAACGAGCACATGCTTGATTTTACTCAAACAAGTGTACGAAAAAATTTCTCCCAGGCCCTTCAAGATATAAAAAAACAATTTCCCATTAAAATCCCTATCATCATTAATGGTGATAAACATGTATCAAATCAAAACTTATCCACTCGATGCCCAAGCGATACCACCATCGATATTGCTCAGATAGATTTGGCCACTCAAGAGCATGCTAGCAATGCCGTAGCACAAAGTGTGAAAAGTTTTTCTCGACTGAGCACTCTTGATATCAAAGAGCGCTTGCGGCACCTCAATAATTTGGCAATTATTTTGGAGCGTGACCGCTTCAAACTGGCAGCACTTATTTGCTACGAGGTTGGTAAAACTTGGGCTGAGGCCGACGCAGATGTAGCTGAAGCTATCGATTTTTGTTGTTATTATGCTCTTTGTGCCGATACTGAACTAAACCCACCTCTAATTGGTCAGGTTGGTGGCGAAGAAAACAACCTGGTTTATCAGGCCAGAGGCCCTGCACTTATTATCGCACCTTGGAATTTTCCACTCGCCATTCTGTGCGGAATGAGCGTGGCAGCCTACGTTTGCGGTAATCCCATTATCATGAAACCAGCAGAACAATCATGCTCAACCGCCTATTTTCTTTATCAGAGCATGATCGAAGCTGGTTTTTTGAGTGATTCTGTACAATTTTTACCAAGCAAAGGCGAAGAGATTGGCCCTTATCTGGTAGCTCATCCTGAAATCGCCAACATCTGTTTTACCGGTAGCATGGAAGTAGGTCATCAAATCGAACGCTTGGCCCACAATGTTTCCCATGAGCAAGTTCAAATGAAAAGAGTGATTGCTGAGATGGGTGGCAAAAATGCCATTATTATTGATGATGATGCTGATTTAGATGAAGCAGTATTTGGGGTTCTAAAAAGCGCCTTTTCTTATGCTGGGCAAAAATGTTCGGCCGCCTCAAAAGTTATTGTTCTTAACTCTATCGCAGACCAATTTATTGATCGCATCAAAGCTGCAACTCAAAGCATCATCGTCGACAGTGCGCTTTTACCAATGACTTTCATGGGTCCTGTTATTGATGAAGAAGCTCAGATGCGACTAAAAGAAAAAATTAAAATGTTGCGGGAAGATGAAAAAATTAAAAGCATCTACATTGGTGAAAATAAAAATTTAGGTTTTTTTGTCCCACCTGCTATTTTTTTGGTTGAAGACCAAAACCATTGGCTTATGCAAGAGGAACTTTTTGGACCCATTTTAGCACTCTATAAAGCAAAAGATCTCGAACATGCGCTCATGGTAGCTAACAATACTCGCTTTGCACTTACAGGGGCTTTGTTTTCTCGAAGCCCACAAAATATTGCCAAAGCTAAATCCCTATTCAGAGTAGGTAATCTGTATATTAATCAAAAGTGCACAGGGGCTATGGTCAACCGCCAGCCCTTTGGAGGCTTTAAGATGAGCGGAACGGGCATCAAGGCTGGAGGACCTCATTATCTGCTCAATTTTGTTGATGCTAAGGTCATCAGCGAAAACACCATGAGGCGTGGTTTTACTCCCCAGATATCTGTTTGATGCCTTGTCAGTAAACTTGGCATTTGCTAGACAGTAGGGCTTAGGGAACAAAGAAATCCCTGAGCTTATGGATAAATGATTATGATAGTTGTTGCGGCTCTTTATAAATTTGCAGATCTTCCTGACTTTGTTTACTTGCGCACAAGACTGATGGAGCTTTGTGAATCGCACCAGATAAAAGGATCGCTTTTACTGGCTCGCGAAGGAATAAATGGAACCGTGGCGGGAAGCCGTAATGCCATCGATGCACTTAAGAGTTTTATCGATGATGATAAAAGATTTTTAGGTATTGAATATAAAGAATCATTTGCAAGCTCAAATCCGTTTCCCCGTATGAAAGTAAAACTCAAAAAAGAAATTGTTACTTTAGGAAGAGTAGAGGCCAATCCCAATGAAATCGTTGGCACCTATGTCGATCCCAAACAATGGAATAAAATTATCTCTCAGGATGATGTGGTAGTCATAGATACCCGTAACAACTATGAAGTTGAGCTTGGAAGCTTCAAAAACGCACTCAACCCCAAAACCGAGACTTTTCGTGAATTTCCAGACTTTGTCACAAAAAATCTGGATCCCAAAAAACATAAAAAAATTGCTATGATGTGCACCGGCGGGATCCGCTGTGAAAAGGCTAGCTCGTTGATGAAAAAAATGGGTTTTGAAGAGGTTTATCACTTAAAGGGTGGCATCTTAAAATATCTTGAAGAAACCCCAAAAAGTGAAAGCCTTTGGCTGGGTGAGTGCTTTGTTTTTGATAATCGAGTCACTGTTGATCACGACATGAAACCAGGAAATTATTTTTTGTGTCATGGCTGCAGAAATCCCATCACCAAAAAGGATATGGAATCAGAGCTCTATGTAAAAGGTGTTTCATGCCCCAAATGCCACAACAAAAGAAGTGCTCAACAGATTGCCAGCTCTAAAGCTCGACAAAGACAGATTGAGCTTGCTCGGGCCCAGGGAAAATGTCACATGGTAGGCGTAAACTAGAGCACGTTCAACTTCAAATATTTTTTAATAAGCGCTGAGCGATAATATCCGGCATATTCGCAGGTAGGACAACTTGAAAATCGCTTTAGCTTTTAACGACTGCTAGTATTCGTTTTTTGACAGAAAATTGAGCTGGCAGTTGAGCAAATAACTCCCCATCTGTTTCTATGTAAACAGGTGTGTTTCCCAAAGAACGTACATAGCATGAACTTACTTTACTAACATTGACATTATCAAGCTCAAGATGAGTTCCCTGATAAACACGGTAGCCATTCATAAGAAAAAACCCAACACTCAAGTCCTTGATGGCAATCACATCAAACAGACCATCGTCCAACTTTGCCATGGGGGCTATTTTCATGCCGCTGCCATAAAATTTTCCATTAGCAAAACTGACTAAACTACAGTTGGGAATCATGTTCTCTACCCCATGCTCATCGCTTATAACAATAGTTTGTGGCTCAAGCGCCTTAATAGCTTTTACGGTAGACATAAAATATGCAGCTGTGGGGCCAAATTTCCTTGTGGTAGTTCGCATGAAACCAGCCACAAGTCCCGACAGACCAATGCTTGATACATTGATAAAATAGCGACTTATGTTTTTGCTGTTAGCATCTTTTGCTTCTATAAAGCCCACATCGCACAAACTTTCTTGTCCGTTAATAGCAAAGTCTACCGCCTCACTTAAGTTTTCTTTTTGTGGAAGATTGCGCACAAAGTCAGATCCAGATCCGCTCGGTATAATAGCTAATGATGCATTTTTATTGATAAGTTCGCCATTTTGATCAAAGAAACCATTCACAACTTCATTAAGAGTTCCATCGCCCCCCACTACTACAATACGCTCACTGCCGTTTTTTAATGCTTCTTTGGTGAGCGAAATGGCATGCAGCGGATGATAGGTTTCAAAGATTTCAGCATCGCTTCGCTGTTCTTTGACTTCTTTAAGAATTGCCTTAATTTTTTTCTTTGTCTTTCCAAAGGCGGAGGCAGGATTAATAATAAAAGCTAGCGATTTTTTCATTGTCACTCCATTTTACAATAAATATTAAGCACTCAAAGGCCTGACACTATTTCAGCCTAAGGGCCGATTGTGTAGGGCTTGACTTGAATAATTGCACTGCTAGTCTCCCAACCTATGAAGTGCTTACTTTTCAGAAATATTAAACCAGCTCATCCCATGATGATGCGCCCTGCGCGCATATTATCCTAAAAATTTTCTTATTATACTGTGATCTTTTGTCGTGTCCCTACACGCTTATCTGTATATTTTTATCATGGGGAATATTTTTATGAATCAAACTGAGCCTGATAAACCAAAACTCGGCGGACTTTCTCTGCTCCCGCTTTTCACATTTTTGCTTATTTATATGAGCGCGGGTATTTGGTTTAGTTATCATGGTCACCAAATGGCGTTCTACCAATTTCCAGCACCCAGCTGTGCTTTTTTTGGCTTCTTCGTTGCGCTCATCATTGGCTACAAAAATCTTCACTACCACATCAATAACTTTATCGATGGCATTGGCAACAACACTGTAATTTTAATGTGCTTGATTTTTTTATTGGCGGGAGCTTTTTCCTCGCTCACCCAAGCAACAGGATCGGTAGATTCAACTGTAAACTTAGGTCTTTATCTTTTGCCCGATAATCTTTTGCTCCCTGGTCTCTTTCTTATTTCATGCTTTATTTCTTTTTCCATGGGAACTTCCATGGGAACCATCTCTACCATAATTCCCATAGCCCTAGGCTTATCCCAAAGCCTCAATCTTCATCTGCCCTTGGTTGCGGCAACCGTTATCGGCGGAGCCATGTTTGGCGATAATCTTTCCGTAATCTCTGATACAACCATCGCAGCCACTGGCACACAGGGCTGTCAAATGAAAGAAAAAATGGCGGTCAACGTCAGGATTGCCTTTCCCGCAGCGGTTTTGGTTTTTGCGTTGCTCTTTTTTGCTGGAGGCGGTGAAAGTCAGGCCCATGTCGGCGATTTTTCTTTAATAAAAATTTTGCCCTATGCTTTAGTGCTGGCCCTCGCTGTTTTTGGCGTGCACGTGGTCATCATTTTAAGTGCAGGAATAGTAGCTGCTATATTCATTGGTTTAGTCTGTGAAAATTTTCAAATCATTGAGGTCGGCAAAATTATCTATGATGGTTTTATTTCAATGACCGACGTCTTCTTAGTGACATTTTTGATAGCAGGTCTCGCAGCTATTGCTTCAAAAGAGGGTGGAATCGAATTTCTCTTAAAAAAACTTTCACCCTTAGCCATTGGCAAGAAAAGTGCTCAAGCGGTAATCGCCGTGTGCGTTGCTATCACGGATATTTGCATCGCCAACAACACAGTGGCAATTTTATTTAGTGGGCCTATCGCCAAAAAATTGGCAGACAAGTTTGCTATCCAACCAGGAAAAACAGCCAGTATTTTGGATGTTTTCAGCTGCGTGTTGCAAGGTGTGATTCCTCATGGTGCGCAAATATTATTAGCAGGAGGGCTTTGCCAAATATCTGGCTTTGATATTTTGCCCTACTCTTACTATCCAGCTTTGCTGGCTTTATTCGCCATAGTGGATATTATTTTTATGAGCAATAAAAAATATGCAGACTAAACTTATTGTTTTACAGCAAGGGCCTCATCATGTTGCGGTTTTCAAGCCGCACAATATTGCTGTGGTAGGAGGCCCTGGCGTTGTACGCCCCACTCTGCTCGATCTTGTACGCGATCGTTTTGGAAAAAGCATTTATGCTGTTCATAGACTCGATCGAGTGACCTCAGGTATCACACTTTTTGCGCGCTCTATTTTTGCTAAACATGCCCTCGAAAATGCTTTTAAAAAAAGGTTGGTCCATAAAACTTATTGGGCAATTGTTGAGGGAAAACCAGAGTTTAAAAAAATTACAGTTGATAAAAAACTCAAACGATTTGATGCCAAAGGAAAAAAAACTCGACCAATGGCTTTTCAAACTATCAGCGATGAGGGTGAAAGCGCCCTCACCCATTTCAATGTTCTTAAACAAATCAATGAAAAATTTTGCTTGATCGAGGCTCAACCAATCACTGGTCGCACGCATCAGATACGTGTTCATCTGCAATACTTGGGCCACCCTATTGTGGGTGATAAACTCTACGGTGCAACTTCTCTATGCGCCCCTCACACCATAGCCTTGTGCGCGGTGGGTTTGGATTTTCCCCTTCCCAAAGGAAAAAAAGAATCCATCGATGCTCGTAAGCTCTTTGAAATCAAAAACTATATTGAATATTAGTGTTTTTCAATTTGAATATTTGTTGCACGGCTTTTTTTACAGATATTTTGATAAACGCTCAATCACATGAGCTTGGTGCACTTGATCACCGATATAATCGAGATTATCGTTTTTGATGGTGATAACTTCACAAAAATTAATCCGCTTTACCCAATCATCGTAGCGCCGCTGTAAAAGTCTTAAGTGGGCATCTGGTACTGATTTTTCTTCTTTGCGCCCTCGTTTCGCGATGCGCTCCTTTAATGTGCTTATGTCGCATTTCAAATAAACCAATACATCAGGCGGACGAAGACTTGTGCACATGGCATCAAATAAACTCCAATAAAGTTCAAACTCACTCTTGGTCATCTTTTGCGCTTTATACAAACCACGAGCAAAAATTTCTGCATCTTCGTAGATGGATCGATCCACCACAATCAAACCGGATTTTTTTTCTACCTGCTGATGAATACGAAATTTATGGGTCAAAAAATAAATTTGAGAATGAAAGGACCAGCGTTTCATGTCCCTAAAAAAACGAGCAAAATACGGATTGGTATCAACCGGCTCATAAAAAGGCTCACCTCCAAACTGAGCCGTTAAAAATTGCACGAGAGTGCTTTTGCCTACTCCCATATTGCCGGCAACCGCAATATATTTTCTCTCTTTGCTCACGTAGTAATCCTCTCATATTTTCACAAGAGATTACTCTATGTCCTCGAGGATAAAAGCGGCCTTTGATCATAAAAATTACGATTGGGAAAATAATTATCTCGCAGGTAGTGAACAAATCTTAGAGTGCGAAGGGCATCAAAATAATCGTGAAAAGACTTTAAGCGGTCATGCTCATTTTTGCGTTGTTTGAGATTTTTTTTGATTTTTGAAGCGCCAACATGCTCAAAAGCAAGTTCGATCTCTTTAGAAAAAACTTTGTTCAGCTCTAAATCTCCATCTAACAATGCTCGCTCCACTTCTTTTAAAAATTGACCAAGCAACTCAAACACTCTCTCATCATAAAAAAGTGGAGCACTTTTTGGATCGCTTTTAAGAATTTTAGCCATTGCAGGACCGGTGCCAAAAGCCACCCTATCTGATACGCGAGCAGATAAAATGATAGGATCGCCATTCAAATTACGAACATGTCCTGTTTTTTTTAATTTATTCAAAATATAAAAATCTTCTCCAGCTGCTATTGGCGGAAAACCGCGAACCATGGCGTAGTGCTCAGCGCTGATAGCAATGGTGCTCCCAATGCTGTGAAATGCGTAGGGAGATTTGGCCAAACTAAGACCTGCCACATATGCGTCTAGTCGCTGCTCATAGAGTTCAATGGCAAGCGCATGCTGTTGACACTCAGGTCTGTGATGAAAAAAATTATAGACATAGGCAGAGTTTTCCTTACAAAAACTTTTTTTGGCTCGCTCAAAGTAATCTCTTGGGAGAAGTGCATCCGCATCGCTACAAAAAATTATGGGAGTGGCAATAATTTTTTCCTCTATGAGCCTCAATGCAAAATCTGCACCGATCTTTCGTGCCAAACCAACCCCTTTTGAACGAGCAAGCTCATAGGGCCCTAAGATAACAACCTCGAATGTCGAAGTTTTTTCAAGCTCTTGGCAGCTTTTTAAGGCAGACAAACAATTTTGATTAATAACGCGCTCATCTTCACTGCAATCATCAGGCTGATTGAACACCACAACAAGCAAAATTGAACCTCTAATACACTGTTTTATATGAATTAAATTTTTTATAAATTCATCAGATTCTTTAAAAGCAGGAATAACCAAAACAAAATCTTTTTTTGCAATATTTTTTTGTATTGAAAAAATTCTTATATCTGCATATATATTAAGATATTTTTTCATTTTTAATCTATGCCTCTTTTAACAATGCTATGCTATAAAATGTAAATTGTTTTTTGATTTGCAAATACTGGTGAAACATGGGAACTGTTCTTAAAAATAGCTTTACTTTTTTTTTGTTTGCTTTTTTAATTTTCTCTTGTAGCCACCAGATAAGCGATTCTACTATTCTCAAAAAAGAACACCCACAAAAGCATCAAGACAACATTCCCCAGCCTGATCACCATGAAGGTCCAGCCCCCAATCGCTACGAAGAACGCCAAGGGGAACAATTAATTTTACGCAGAGCATTGTCATCGCTCCCAGCTTTCTATGGCGATGGGCAAGTTCGTTTTACAGATACCATTAATGGTTCAGTATTTTTATTCTCTGATTCACTGATCATGACCAATGCTCATGTCGTTACCAGCGATCACGACCTCACCGTTAAAAAAAACAATTTTGAATACATTGTTTTCCCCTATATAGTTTTTTATAAAAAAAATATGTTTGATAGCGTCAAGGCGTACGAGGAGAAACGTTATCAAAGAATGTTGAGCGATCAACAAGAAGCCATTAGAATCTTAAGCAAACGTATCGTTGACCTAGAAAAAAAACCAAAAAAATCTGCTTTTGTAAACGCCACATTAAAATCCTACCAAAGCGATCTGGAGGCCTTAACTCTGCACCCTCCAATCCCTGTTCAAGACAAAGAATTTCTAGCCCTGGAAGACAGCATTGATGGCTCGCTCATTCACGGGCAAATATCTCCAGATATAGCATTTATTGTTTTAAAAAAACCTCTTCGCCAAATGCTAAAAAAACAATCAGTAAAAGAAAAAATCACCAACGATATTTTTGCAGCTCACACTCTCTATAATAAAAGCGTCCACGGCAGGCTCTTTAATGGAACCCCTCTCTATATTGCTGGTTATGGTAGAGAAGGATTTGCTGGTAACTCTGTAGATAAAAATAAAAGCATCAAGGTGTTAAACTCTCTGCAATCACTTAATTCATATGCGCTTGACAATATTTATTATTACTACAAAAATTTTTCCGCTTTTTTTCCTTATTTTGAAAAAGATTTTTATTATTATGAACAACATATCAACCCTGGGGACAGCGGGGCAAAAATCTGGACTTATCTCGATAAAAACAACAAGCCTTCTCTCAACCCCTCACCTCTTTCAAATAAAAGGATTTCTGTTGGCATAAACAATGCTGACGGTGGCGGCGAAGCTCTTTCAGAGCGCAACCTTCAACCATTGCTCACCAAGCTTCAGGCCGAACACCCAAACATATACCGTACAGAAATAGCTCCTCTTAAATTATCCACTTGGCCTTCAACAAAGCATGCTCAAACAGGACTCTATCTTTTAAATCTGAGCGACGGCACTGGTGATGATTTATATTTGAGTCTTTATCAACACTTTTTGTGGAGCTATTTAAATGAGCAGCTTTTCGAAGGAAATCAGGAAAAAGCTTTTCTATGGTACAACCTGCTACGCATTATTCAAAAAGTTTCGCCGCTCTTGGATAAAATGAAACCTAAACAAGCTTTTGAAGCATACGGAAAATTCTTTGCTGAAAAACTGCAAAAGGCTTACACGCAGGGTTTAGGTGACCGCTCCCCTTCAGATCTAAGCAAAGATCAGATCATAGCTTTATTGTTGAAATATGGCGATCTGAATAAAGAACAAGAAGTTCTGCTCAAAAAAATGGCTTCTGGGCAAGTGTTTGATCAATTTAAAAATGGTTTTAGCGTCACACTAAAAAATCTACCAAGACCAATTCCGCTAGAAAATTATCTTGCATCTTTTTCGCAGTGGGTAGAGCGCAACGCTTTTAAAAGCCAGCACTATATAAAGTACTTTTTCAAAGACATAGTGGATGACAACAGAAAATTTAAAACGCTCACCGAAATCATTGAGCTTGATGATTAGCAGCATTAATGAACCGCTGCTCGCAAAGGCAGAGATTCCACAATGACAGCCTCTTGATCAAGCAAATAGTCATAGCGCTCTTCTACTACGTCAGCGGGAAAATATTTTTTGGCAAACCTCAAAAATAATCCTGCATGACGGGCTTCGGCGCGCCAGAATTCCATATAAAATTCTTTGAGACGAGGATCGCTTAAGCCTTGGGCTACCAATTGAAACCTCTCAGTACCGCGACACTCAATAATGCTTGCAATCAGCAGACGATCCAAAAAATACTCATCAGAAGATTTTCTTATAAAACGGCGCAAACGATTGACATAGTCATCTTTTTCATCTGCACCCAGAAAAAGATCTCTTTCAACAATTAAGGCAAACACCTGTTTAAAATGATCAAGCTCTTCAATGGCAAGGTCAATCATGGCTGAAACAAGATCTTTTTTATCGGGATAGTGGGCCACCAATGACATGGCCAGCGCAGAGGCCTTACGCTCACACAAGGCATGATCGACTAAAAAGCGATCAAAATCACCTAATACCGTTTCAAGCCATTCAGGGCTTGTCTTTGAGCGCAGGCGCATAGTTTTTACCAGCTTGACTTGGTTACACCAGGCAACAAACCAGCCAATGCCATATTTCTGAAAGAAATACGGTTGAGTTCAAACTTACGGTATACTGAACGAGAGGTTCCAGTGGCCGCACAACGACGACTATAGCGTGATGGCGAAGAATCTCTAGGCAAAGCGTTGAGCTTCAAACTTGCCTCCATGCGTTCTTCATCGCTCAAACTAGGATCTACTTGCTTAGATCTCAGCTCATCCCGACGTGTTTGAAATCTGTCAATCAATTTTTTTCTTTTTATTTCTCTCGCCAAATGCCTTTTACTCATAACTCACACTCCTAATTGCATAGTTATTTATCGGATACGGCTTAAAACCGATATATCTTAATAAAGCTCAGGGCTGATATAGCCTAGTTTTTCCTACTTGCAAAGCTTTTGATTGATAAATTCTGAGCGCGCCTACCTCAGACTCTCTATTACATTTTGGGTGAATTCTTTTGTCCCCAGTTCACCCCCCAAATCCTTGGTTTTTAAGTGTTTTTGCTTTAAAACACCCAAAAGAGCGCTCTCTATTTTTAAAGCGGCTTCCTGCTCGCCAAGATATCTGAGCATCATTACTGCGCTTTGGATCATAGCACAGGGGTTGGCGATATTTTTACCAGCAATATCTGGTGCTGAACCATGAACAGCTTCAAATACCGCACATTCATCTCCGATGTTGGCTCCAGGTACCAAACCAAGCCCCCCAATCAAACCCGCGCAAAGATCAGAAACAATATCGCCAAACATATTTTCTAAAAGCAACACATCAAATTTTTCTGGTTCAATTACAAGCCGCATACAAAGGGCATCAATAATTGCTTGCTCATAAATTACGTGAGGGTTTTCCTGGGCTACTCGCTCAGCGCATTGCAAAAATAATCCATCGCTTTGTTTAAGAATATTTGCCTTATGAACGCAGGTGATTTTTGATCTACCATAAGTTTTGGAAAACTTAAAAGCGCTTTGAGCAATTCGCATGCTGGCTTTTTTTGTTGTCGTGCGCAGGGAAATAATGCACCCTGGCTGTATTTCTAACTCTTGACCAACATAAAGTCCTTCTGTGTTTTCTCGCACCACCACAATATCGACATCTCTAAAACGAGAGGCCACCCCCTCTATAGATTTTACAGGCCGTATACATGCGTAAAGATCGAGTTCTTTTCTCAAAGCCACATTGGCACTTCTGTGCCCTCCTCCAAGCGGAGTGGTTGTTGGCCCTTTGAGAGCTACCTTGTTTTTTATGATCGAATCAAAGCTTTCTTTTGGGGTGGCGTTTCCCTTTTTTTCTAAGGCGCACACACCAAGATCTTGAATATCCCAGTCGACTTTTACTCCAACAGCTTCAATAATATCCACCGCTGCTCCAACGACTTCAGGACCAATTCCATCTCCACGAATAAGTGTTATTGAGTGGCTCATGTTTTCTCTCGTGCTTTTTTATCAGGTGATTACCCAAAAATGATGAAGAAAAAATATAGATAAGAAAAGAGGATCTCGTTTAACCGAGAAACAGGTGTAATTATGGGTTACATACTTGCAATTGATCAAGGAACAACCACAACAACCGCTTTACTTATAAATAAAAAAGGAAAAATTGTTGGCTCTGGCTCTAAAAATTATCCACAACACTACCCGCAAGCAGGGTACGTAGAACACCATTCAGCAGATATAAAACAGTCGGTGAAACAAAGTGTCTCTCAAGCTATTGAAAGCAGCGGCATTAATCCTCACCAAATTGTTGCTCTTGGTATCACCAACCAACGGGAAACTACATGCATTTTTGATAATAATAGCGATGGAGTTTATCCTTTTATCGTTTGGCAATGCAAAAGAAGTCTTCCTATTTGTCAAAGACTAAAACAGCAGAAGCTTGATGAGCGTATTCACCAAAAAACAGGACTTCGCGTTGACCCATATTTTTCAGCCAGCAAACTTACATGGCTTATTGAAAATATCGATGGGCTCAAAGAAAAACTGACAAATAAGTCCTTAAAATTTGGCACAATCGATTCCTTTTTAGCTCACTGGTTTTCAGGAGGAGAACTTCATATTAGCGATGTTAGCAACGCATCAAGAACCATGCTTATGGATATTCGTTCTTGTCAGTGGAACGATGAGTGTGTTGAAATTTTTGATGTTCCCAAAAATTGCCTTCCTCGCATTGTGCCAAGTGCTGGAATTTATGGAAAAACAAAAGGTTTATCCTTTTTACCTGACGGCATTCCCATCGCTGCCTTAGCAGGTGATCAACAAGCATCACTCTTTGGTCAAACGTGTTTTGAAAAAGGTGACACCAAGGCAACTTTCGGAACCGGTTGTTTTATTCTCATGAACACAGGAAATGAAATTATTTTTTCTAAACATGGATTGATAACGACAATTGCCTATCAAATCGGTGATAATCCAACCTATTGTTTAGAAGGATCTGCATTTATTGCCGGTGCAGCGATCCAATTCTTGAAAGATACTTTTTCGCTTATAAAAAATGAGGAAGAAATTGAGTCGCTAGCGGAAACCGTCTTAGATAGTGATGGTGTTATTTTTGTTCCAGCCCTTTGTGGACTTGGTGCTCCTTATTGGTTGCCTGATGCTCGCGGAGTTTTGAGTGGACTTTCACGGGGCACAACTAAGGGGCACATCGCCCGAGCAGTACTCGAGGGCATCGCTTTACAAAACACTGAAATCATGTTGGCTATGACTGATGACGCTTTCAGGCCCACTGTTCTCAAAGTTGACGGAGGCGCCTCTCAAAATAATTTATTAATGCAAATCCAAGCTGAATTATTAGGAATTAACTGTATTCGCTCCGAAAGTGCTCAAAAGACCGCTCAAGGCATAGCTTATATGGCTGGCCTCGCAACAGGTTTCTTCGGTAGCTTAGAAGAGCTCAAAACATTCAATATCACCACAAAAGAATTTTCACCTAAAAAAGATGTTGTGTGGGCAAAAGACAAAATTAAAGGTTATAAAAGAGCTCTTATGAAAGTATAAAAAAATTTATGCGGAAAAACTGTTATGCCAGATCAGCTGCTAAAAGTTATTACACTTATAAACGATCTTCCCTCGTATATTCGCGCAGTATTTTTAGCTCTTTCAGTTATGCTTGAATATATTTTTCCTATCTTTCCAGGAGACACGGTTGTTATTGCTTGTGGTTTTTTTGCTCTTTATGGAACTTTTTCTGTGGGTGAAATAATTTTTTCCATATCGCTTGGAACCATCACTGGAATTACGCTGGCGTTTGGTTTTGGAAAACTCATTAGCAAAAATAAATTTCCCAAAAAATATTTGAAATATTTTTCCCAAAGAAAAGTAGAGCAAATTAAATTATGGTACCAAAAATGGGGTTACGGCCTCCTGCTTATCAATCGTTTTTTTCCCGGCATTCGTACTTTATTTTTTGTGACAGCCGGCATGAGCGGATTGTCTTACTTTTGGGTATTGCTTTGCGGTTTTTTTTCGGCGTTTATTTTTAATTCTCTTTTGTTCTTTTTGGGCAACTCTCTCGCCCAAAACCTAGATATCATCACCAGTACTGTTCAAAATTATTTAAATTTTTTCTATTTATTATCCGTTGTTGTTGTTACAATTCTTTTACTAAAATTTTTCAGCAAGAAAACTAAATAGCGAATAATATATTTAAAAATTATTAAGCAGGTGTCTCATGAGAAAACACGCCACGGTATTGGCTCTCTTGTTTTGTCTTATTTCCAATGGCAACATGAGAGAGAGCTCTCCATCATCACTCACTATTGTTGAAGCAACCCAAAAAACTCAGGATGTCGAAACAGCTGGAGATGCTGCCGATGACATCGCCATCTATGTACACCCTAAAAAACCCTCCCAAAGCCTCATTATCGGAACCGATAAACACTATGGTCTCAATATATACAGTCTTTCAGGGGAAAAAAAACAAGGATTTCCTGATGGAGAAATAAATAATGTCGATTTGCGTTATGGGTTTCGATTTAAAGGGAAAACTATAACCCTTATCGGAGCTGGCAACCGAACCACAAACACTATGGATTTTTATTCAATAGATAAAGATTCCGATGCAGTGCAACGTCTTTCAATAAAATCCCTCGACGCTGGTCTTAATATCTACGGTTCTTGTTTCTACCAAAGTCCCATTTCAGATAAATTCTATTTCTTTGTCAATAGCAAAAAAGGCGAAGTAATTCAGTGGGAGATATTTGAAGAAAAGCAAAGTTTGAGTGCGAAAAAGACTAGAAGTTTTAATGTTGGATCACAAACCGAAGGCTGTGTTTCCGATGATGATCTTAAGCGATTTTATGTTGCGGAAGAAAACGTCGGAATATGGAGTTATGGCGCAGAGCCAAGCGAGGGAGAAAAAAGAAAACTTATTGATAAAACAGGAAAAAATGGCCACTTGATGGCTGATGTTGAAGGGCTTGCTCTTTATAAAATCGGAAAAAACGAAGGTTATTTATTGGCTTCCAGTCAAGGGGAAAACGCTTTTAATATCTATAAAAGAAGCGATAATGGCTACTTAGGTAAATTTTTCATAAGCTATCAAGATAAGTTAGTTATGAACTGCGATGGCATCGAAGCCACCGCTCACTACTTAAACTTGAGCTACCCAACAGGAATGATGGTTGTGCAAGATGGCAACCCAAACAATGAGCGACAAAGTTTTAAACTGGTCCCCTGGCACAAAATTGCGCTCGGGTTTTACCCGCCCCTTTTAATGGTGCCTCTCAATTCATAAACTAAAAAGCATGTTTTAGCACATTGCATCTCCGAACGGGTTCTGTCAGTATGAACCAAATTTTATGAAGGAGTTTTGGAGATGCTTCGATTTTTTTTTGCTTCATTCCTGATAACATGCTCTTTCGCCTGCACTAAAAAAAATAATCATACTCAGAGCAGTCAGACTTCGTTCGAGCATAATTATTCGATCGAACACAACATCAAAGAAGACACCTTGCTGGTAACAGTAAAATTAAACAAAGGGTTTCACGCCTATGGCCCCGGTGAGAAAATCGGCAAAGCTGTTGATCTCAGAATAGCATCAGACAACGGTTGGAGCGCTCTTGGTTCACCGGAAATTCCTAAGCCACAAAGCAAAAATCTGAAGGAATTTGGCACTGCCCAAATATTTGAAAATCAATTTGTTGTAAAACAAAAACTTAAACATGGAATCGGAATCGGAAAGGCCCTCTTAAGCTTACAAATTTGTACCAATGAAAGCTGTGATCGCCCAAAAGTTCACGAACTTCTTCTTGAGTAATATTTTTTTAGGGAAACTTATGAATAATCGCATCAAAAAATCTTTTGAATTGCACGCAGACTATAAGCCCTCGGGTGATCAACCAAACGCCATATCTTCTCTCGCCAAAGGAATTAAAGATGGTAAACGGGAGCAGGTTTTATTAGGTGTGACAGGCTCAGGAAAAACCTTTACCATGGCTAACGTTATCCAGAGCGTCAACAAACCAACGCTTGTATTAGCCCACAATAAAACCTTGGTTGGTCAGCTCTATGAAGAACTTCGTGCTTTTTTCCCTAATAATGCCGTTGAATATTTTGTAAGCTATTATGATTATTACCAACCTGAAGCATATGTTCCCTCGACAGACACTTATATTGAAAAAGACAGCCAAATCAACGAAACAATAGATCGAATGCGGCACAGAGCAACCACTTCTCTTTTAACAAGGGATGACGTCATCATTGTTGCTTCAGTAAGCTGCATCTATGGTATCGGAAGCACTGATAGTTACCAAAATATGACCGTATTCATCGAAAAGGATCGCTCTTTCCGCCGAGAATCCCTCATGAGACAACTAATCGAAAGTCAGTATCTAAGAAATGATATTGATTTTTCTCGAGGAACATTTCGGGCAAAAGGTGATATTATCGATATTTTTCCTCCAAGCGAAGAAAACCTTGCGGTGAGAATTAATTTTTTCGGAGATAATGTTGAAAGAATCACAATGGTTGATCCTTTAAAAGGAAAAACTGTTCGAGAGTTATCCTATGTCACTATTTTTCCCGCCAGCCATTACGCAACCACAAAAGAAAAAATGTCTCTCGCTTTAAAATCAATCCGAGACGAATTGCTTAACGAATTAATCTCTTTAAAAAAACAAAACAAACTCCTTGAGGCACAGCGCCTTGAGCAGCGAACATTGTTTGACCTTGAAATGCTTGAAACTGTCGGAGTTTGCAAGGGAATCGAGAACTATTCTCGTCATCTTTCTGGTCGTCTCTGTGGTGAACCTCCCCCCACTTTGATTGATTATTTTCCGAAGGATTTTTTACTTTTTGTCGATGAATCACATCAAACAATTCCTCAAATACGAGGAATGTACCGAGGAGACCGCGCTAGAAAAGAAACTTTAACTTCCCACGGGTTCAGGCTTCCGTCGGCATTAGACAACAGACCTTTGAGATTTGATGAATTCGATTCTATTTTTAATCAAGCGGTATACGTCTCTGCAACCCCAGGCAATTTTGAAATTGAAAGAGCTCAAGGTGAAATAGTTGAACAAATAATACGGCCTACTGGTCTACTAGATCCGCAGGTAAAGATTAGACCCGTGTCCACTCAGATCGACGATGTTGTACACGAAGCAAAAACAAAAGCCCAAAACAACGAAAGAGTGTTAATAACAACGCTAACAAAGCGCATGGCTGAAGATTTGACAGACTATTTAATCGATGTCGGAGTTAAGACTCGTTATTTACATTCAGATATAGATACAATCGAAAGGGCGGAAATAATTCGCGCTCTTCGTCTTGGAGAGTTTGATGTTTTGGTCGGCATCAATCTGTTGCGAGAAGGTTTAGATCTTCCAGAAGTAAGTCTGGTGGCAATTCTCGACGCAGATAAAGAAGGATTTCTTAGATCGGAAACAGGACTAATTCAAACAATCGGTAGAGCAGCGCGAAACATCAACGGTATGGCTATACTTTATGCCGATACAATAACTGACTCTGTACGCTCAGCCGTCTCAGAGACAAACAGAAGAAGAAAGCTTCAAAAACAATACAATGAAAAACACGGTATCACCCCCAAGAGCACCTCAAGAGAAATTTCAAGACTCCATGATGGCTATATAGAGCAGGAACAAAAAACAGCGCCCCCCAAAGAACGGTTATCGGTTCGAGAAATTGAGAAAAAAATTAACAGCTTGAAAGGAAAAATGCGTATTAAGGCGCAAAAAATGGATTTTGAAGGAGCCGCCACTATACGTGACGAGATCAGTGAGTTGCGCAAGCTCTTGTTAAGCGTTGAAACAGGTACGCTTAAGGATTAAGTTCGCATTTTTCTAGGCAATCTGTGAGCTCAACAGCTTGAGCTCGTAGGTTTAATCGGTTATTTATCTTCAACATAAAGAAGCTAATTTTATTGGAGCAGCAATGGATTCAACAAACAAAGTACACAAAGTAGTTATCATTGGCTCTGGGCCCGCAGGCTATACCGCTGCGCTTTATGCCTCGCGAGCGACACTTAAACCCTTACTGTTCAAAGGCTCGGCCCCTAATCTTCCTGGTGGACAACTGATGATGACTTCCGAAGTTGAGAATTTTCCAGGTTTCCCGAAGGGCTTGTTAGGGCCTGAGCTCATGGAAAAATTTGAACAACAAGCTCAACGATTCGGCGCACAATGTATTGAAAAAAATATCATTGAGGTTGATTTTTCAAAACGCCCCTACCGGCTAATCGCCGAAGATGGCGAGGAACTCCTTGCTCACACAGTCATTATTGCTACCGGCGCCAATGCACGCTTACTGGGAATTCCTCTTGAAAAAGAGCTCATCTCGCAAGGAGCAGGGGTCTCCGCGTGTGCGACCTGTGACGGCGCTTTTTATAAAGATGTCGATGTGGCGGTTGTCGGGGGAGGAGATAGCGCAATGGAAGAAGCCTTGTTTCTCACTCGTTATGCTCGCTCTGTTACTCTTATTCATCGGAGCGAAAACTTCCGAGCAAGCAAGATCATGGTAGAAAGATGTCAAAGCAACTCAAAAATAAAATGGGCGCTCAACAAAAATGTTGTCGAACTTGTTACAACGAAAAAAAACCCTCTCGGGAAAGAGGTTTTGTGCTCCCTAAAGGTTCAAGACGCTGTAACCAAAGAAACGACACTTGTTGAAGCTGAAGGGTTATTCGTCGCCATTGGGCACAAACCGAACACAGGCTTATTTAGTAAATACCTCGCGTTAGATGCTAAGGGATACATTATCACACGAGATAAAACATCAAAAACCGAGGTGCCGGGCGTTTTTGCGTGCGGCGATGTCCAAGACAGCGTTTACCGTCAAGCAATAACTGCTGCGGGCTCCGGCTGCATGGCAGCAATAGACGCTGAGCGTTTTTTGGAAACACATGGCCTCTAAACAATAAAAACTGTACATCGGCAGAGTTTGAGCTCCCAACAAACTTTGTCGCCGTCAGCGTTTTTTTCTCAAAAACTCAAATGGTGAACAATCTATTTGTTTTCTCTTATTACTTTGTCTAAATAATCCATATCATCTCTAGAATATGGACTTTCTTCTGTCTTGTTTAAACTGCCTGTATCAATAGGTTCTTCGGAGGGGCCCTCTTCACCTTCAACTGGTTTGTAACTTCTCCTTGCATCCGAATCCTGTCTACCAAGATCATTCGTCACTATGTTGCTCAAGGTGTTACTGATCCGTTCTCTGGCCCAATAAAGCACAACCAACGCGGTCATCATTAAAAAAAGAGACAAAAGCATTCCTCGGGGAGACTTGGTGTTTTTCCTTCTAGGCTTGGTTCTCTTAATTCTTTTCTTTGGCCTTGCGGCAAACATAATACTCCTCGTTATTTTTTACATACGCATAGGCATAATGACACACTGATGACCATCGTCGTTCATGCCGGTAATTAATGTTGGGGATAAAGGATCAGTAAATTTAACCATAACGCTGCTGTCACTAATAGCTGACAAGGCATCAATAATATATTTAGCATTAAAACCGATCTCGATATCTGGGCCGTTATATTCAACAGCAACATCATCTGTTACTTCACCGGCCTCTGGATTTACGCATGAAACAGTAAGCTCTCCGCCTTTTGTTTTCATTTTAATGCTTTGATTTTTTTCGCTTGCAAGAACAGACACTCGCTTTAAGCCAAGCAAAAAATCATTTCTTGAGGCACGCATTATTTTATCGGCAAGTTTTGGGATAACTTGATGATAATCAGGAAACTTGCCATCAATAAGTCGCATAGAAAAATAGGCTTCCCTGAGCATCACTATTGCATGTTGCTCAGAAACTCCCAACTTAAAGCTGGCTTCATTTTCGCAGCTGTAAGCGTCCAATAGTCTCACAAGTTCGGCCAACCCTTTTTTAGGAAGCGTTATTGGCTGAAAATCACTAAAATTACTATCAGCAAAGTTTTCCTTGATTCTGCTTAAGCGGTGCCCGTCTGTCGAAACCATGACAACGCTATTGCTGGAATCTGCTTGCGGCTCAAAATACACCCCGGTCAAATTATACCTACTATCATCTGAGCTGGCCGAAAAAAGCGTTTTATGAACCATCGACAAAAACAGGTCTGAGTTCAACTCCTGAAAAGATAAGCCCTCGCTTTTAGGTAAAACCGGAAACTCAGAAGCAGGCAGCGCCAAGAGCCTAGCAGTGGTTCTCCCGCTTTTAATGCTCAAATGTTGGTTATCTAGAGTTTTTAAAGTAACCTCTGGCCCGGGGAGCATCTTAACTATATCCAACAAAGAACGCGCTGATACGGTACAATCTCCCGTCGATAATACCTCGCACCTTTTGGTGAGCTGCATAGCCACATCAAGATCTGTGGCGCTCAAAAGGAGCTGATTGTTTTCTCTGGTGTTTATCAAAACGTTCGAAAGAATGGGCATCGTATTTTTTCTCTGCACAACCCCTTGTAACATTGTCAGTGCTTTTGATAGGTCACTTACCGCAATTTTAATTTCCATATTCACCTCGAAGGCAGTTCTTTCGCTCTATGCTTATTTTTGAATAGGCATATTGATACATGTTATGCGCTAAGCATCAAGGCGGACCTGTAATCCTTAAAAAATCAATCCTTTGAAGTTTTCCAGAAGGTTAAAGAAATTTTATAAATTTAATTATTGTTCTTATTAATGATGTTGGAAATGTGGAAATTATTTTCTTGATTAGGTTTTTCTTTGTTATCTCTCCCGTAAAACACTGGAAATCCTGTGGGGTATTATGTGGGGATAATGTGAGGTATTTGCAGATGTTGGTTAAGCGCAACAAAAAGAAACATTTCCCACAGGAGACTGTGGGAAGCAGGGGGCGGGAAAGGGGGCGTATATTTAATTTTACCAAAGAGGTGTGGTTAAGCTGTTGAAAAGTCCCCCGCGAAAAACGGGCACAGAACTTGTTTGAACATATTTTCCACAGGCGGTACGGTTAAATAGTTTGCTTTTTTTCACGTGTTTGTATTCATGTTTAGTCAAAACCCCACAGGGCAAGAAGGGGGAAATTGTTTCCTGTGGAAAACAACTGTCTTTACAGAATTTTTATTTTTTTTATTATGAGTTGTCGCCTCAGATTCAGGTTAGAATTTAGAGGTTTTGTTGGGCAGGATACTGTGGAATTTAATATAGAAAAAAAACTTAAATTTTTGTTTATAAGATATAAAAAAAACGCTCAACATGATTTTGTTAAGTTGAGCTTTATTGAGAAAGCAATGGTTAAATATTGTGATTTAGTCGAGGCTTGGAGTAGGACCCATAATATTATATCTTCTAAACTCTCAAGAGCAGGCATAGAAAATGCTGTTGTGGATTCTGTTGTGGGAGGAACTTTCTTAAGGTTTTCTGGTGAAATCTTTGATGCTGGTTCTGGAGGAGGTTTGCCTGGTATTCCGATGGCGCTAGTTAACTCAGATGTGAAATTTAATTTAATAGAAGCTGATCGGAAAAAATGTTCCTTTCTTAGGGTTGCGAAATCGGAACTTAATTTATCTAATGTGAATATAATCAATGAGCGAATAGAGAATTTACACCATCTTCCGTATATTGTTTCAAAAGCAGCATTTTCACCCAACAATATGTTCTATCTCAAAAATTCTCTTAAAGCGTCTGGCACAATGGCTTTATGGGCAACACCAAAAACGGTTGTTGAATATAAAATTCAAGCCGAAAAAATCGGTCTAATGTTTTGCGAAGAATTTCCTTATGAGCTTGGGAACGGAAAAGAGCGCAGCATAGTGATTTTTCAAAGACTTTAGGTTAAGGTTCCACGTGGAACAATCTTAAGGCTGTAAAAGCTCTTTTTTGTATCAAGTCTATTGTTAATATGTCGCGTAATGAAGCGATATTATTTGTTACCCAGGTGTTTGTATGGCTGTTGGTGATCGGGCGCAAAAAACGCAAATTAAGAATTCGCATAAGAGCTATAAAGTGGTTTTGCTTGAAACAGCCACACTTAAACCCTCAAAGGGTCAACCTAGAGAAATCTTTGATGATTTAAAGCTGCAAGAATTAGCGCTTAGTATAAAGCAGTATGGCGTTTTGCAGCCAATATTGGTAAGAAAATCTGGCAGTGGCTTATACGAAATCATTGCAGGTGAACGCAGGTGGCGCGCCTCAAAACTTGCTCTAAAAAAGAAAATTCCTTGTATAGTTAGCAATTTGATCAATGAAGAAGCATATGCTGTGGCGCTTGTAGAAAACATTCAACGAGAAGACTTAAGCCCTATAGAAGAAGCCAACGCCTACAGGCGGCTTGTTGATATGCTTGGGATGAGCCAGGAGCAGATAGCTGAGCGTGTCGGAAAGGATAGGGCTACCATCGCAAACACTTTGAGGCTTTTGCGGCTACCTAAAGAAATACAAAATATGTTGGGCGCCTGTGAGATCTCTATGGGGCACGCAAGAGCGCTTTTATCTTTGGATGACAAAGATTTGATGTTGATGACCGCAAAAAAGATAATAAGGGAAGGTTTAAGCGTGCGGAGAGTGGAGTCCTTAATTAGATCATTAAAAAGTGGGATAAAATTAAGTGAATCACCCAAAAATCTGCTCGGCGCATCGGATGGTATAGATGCTCTCACCAGAGAGATACAAAAAAAATTTGAGTATGAGTTCGGCCTGAGAGTGCTGTTGAAAAAAGAAAGCGGCGGCAATTATGTGTTGGCAATCAATTTTCAGACGGTAAGCGAGCTAAACAATATTTTAGAACGCTTTAAAATAGAAATATAATTTTCCCCACGCAAACAAATTATTCGTGCCGAAAAGCAGGTTAAACAAAGCTTGATCTGTTGGATGTGTTTGATCACACTTTTAGGCCGGTCGGGGCGCTGTACTCTTTACTTGCCATAAAAGACATATTTAAAAGCATTTAGGGTGTTTCACATGATTAGCCAACATGCAGATATTCTGCATGTTTTTTGTTCGTCGCCAACCCCAATAATTATTTTTTGTTCAGATGTTGCAACATAAGCTGTTGAGCTTTATCTGGAGCGATTTTTCCTTTGGCAAGCTTCATTGTTTGTCCCATCAGAAAACCTAAAATTTTGGTTTTACCTGCTCTAAATTTATCGACTTCAACCGGGTTTTCTTTGAGTACCCTTAGAACAAAGCTTTCAATCTCGCGATCATCCAACACCACTTGCCAGTTGTTTTCTTCAACGATCTGGGGGGGAGATTTGCTTGTATCTTGGGCAAGAATTGAAAATACTTTTTTCGCAATGGTGTTAGAAATAATTTTATCGTCGACCATTTTAACAAGCTCACCAATAGATCGAGGAGAAATAGAGGTTTTAAATTCGCTTACCTCACCCTCAACGTCTTGGGTTTCTTTGGTGCTCCTGAGGACCTCGTTTATTATCCAATTGGCAATGCTTTTAGGGTTGTTGTGAAGCGAAATTGCTGATTCAAAAAAATCAGACAATGCTTTTTCGCTTGTTAATATTTCTGCATCATAAAAACTTAGGCCATAATCTTTTTGATATCTCTGCAGTTTTGTGAGAGGGAGCTCTGGAATGTTTTTGGCTATATTTTGAACAGTGTTTTCATCGACAAACAAGGGAGGCAGGTCGGGATCAGGGAAGTAACGGTAGTCATGGGCTTCTTCTTTTGAGCGCATAGAGCGAGACTCTTTTAGTGCTGGATCCCACAACCTGGTCTCTTGGTTTATTTTTCTTCCCGACTCAATTTCGATTATTTGTCGACGTGCTTCGAAAGCAATAGCTTGTCCTAAAAATTTAAATGAGTTTAGGTTTTTAGTTTCTGTTCTTGTTCCAAGTTTGATCTCCCCCTTTTTTCTTACCGAGACGTTGATATCTGCCCTAAGCGATCCTTCCTGCATGTTGCCATCGCATATGTTGAGAAATGTAACCATTTGCCTTAGCGCCTTGAATGCCTCCATGGCATCCTTGGCCGATCGCAGATCTGGCTCACTTACAACCTCTAAAAGAGGGGTTCCTGCGCGGTTGTAATCGACAAAACTTGCATTCATACCCTCAGCGTGAGTATTTTTCCCTGCATCTTCCTCAATATGTATTCTTTGAATCCGTACGCTTTTTGGTTGGCCGTCAACCATAAAATGCAGCACACCATTTTCACAGATTGGTTTATCAAATTGACTGATCTGATACCCTTTAGGTAAATCTGGATAGAAATAATGCTTTCGAGAGAAAACACTTTCTTTTCTGATGCAGCAGGACAGAGCGGCGCCCAGCTTTACTGCATCATTTACGGCAGATTTGTTGATAACGGGGAGAACTCCCGGCAATCCTGCGTCGACAATATCAAGCAAAGAGTTGGGTGATGCACCAAACACGTTGGCACCCTTAGAAAACAATTTTGATTTTGTATTAAGCTGCACATGGCACTCAAATCCAATAACAATTTCATAAGCTTCAAAAGGAAAATTCACAAAGCCTCCTTAGGCTGCTTTTTTGGGCGAGCTCGCTCTAAAAAAGCGATAATTCTTTTCTGGTGTTGCGCGGGCCCATGTGCTCAAAAGATCTGTTTCGAGTTCAGCAAATGAGACAACACTGGAAGAGTTGCGTGCAATGATCACGACAGATTGTTTTAGAAATAATTCTTGATGATGACGAAATATGTGACGAATGCGACGTTTAATTTTGTTGCGAACGTGAGAGGGGCCAACTTTTTTGGGAACAGTGATTCCTAGTTTTCCTTGTTTGGATGAAAAAAGCGGAAGAAAAACGATAACCGTAAAGCGTCCAAAAATTCTGTTTCCCCTGTTTTGGATACGCAAAAAGTCACGCCGTTTACGAATGCGTTTTTCTTTAGCAAGCGTTAACGACGTATCCATTTTGGTGCTACCCAGTATGCGATGAACAGCTTATTTTTGATAAGCGATAGGAGCAAGAACTTTGCGTCCTTTAGCTCTTCTGCGATTAATTACTTTACGACCATCTTTTGTGGCCATGCGACTCAAAAATCCGTGCACACGGAGTCGTTTTAATTTTCCAGGTTGAAAAGTGCGTTTCATAGTTTATTTACTCCCCAAATACTGTTAGAAGGCTTATGTCTTACATCAAAACTGTCAAGAGAGCAGCAGATGTGATGTTTGAACAGTTAAGAAAAATACATTAATATGAAATAGTATCATTTTAACAAAACAGATAACATTTGAATATTAGATAATATTAAAAACGAAAAGGTTGGTATTTATGGTATTCACTACTGCCGATCGGTTGCGGCCACAGTTTCATACCCGTAAAAAAAAAGGTTTGCGCTTAGGGGTGTATCTTCTTTTTCTGTGTTCTGCGGGAATGGTCGGGCTCGCGTTTTGGCAGGTGAAAAAAACAGTCGACACTCCGGTAAGCTCTTTTATTGGGGACGCAGAATCTGGTTATGAAGGGGAAAATTTTGGAATTTTTGAAGAGCCACATTTCATAAGTTCTAAAATCTATGACGAAGTGAGAGCGGGAGAAAGTCTCTATGGCTCCTTGAGAAGGTTGAGGGTTCCCTCAAAAGAAGCGGAGATTTTTGTTAACTCGCTTTCAAAAAAAATTAATCTGCGCCAACTTCCTGTTGGGACCGTTATCGTAATAGAAAGTGCCCCAGAAAAGGTTTTCTTGGATCATTTTAGGATTAGTGATTCCGATCAACTTTTTGTGCGGGGGCTCGAGCTGTACGCACGTCATGAAAGCGGAGTAGCTTTTAGTGTTAAAGCGAGTTTAAAAGAAGGAGAATCGGTTGAGCTCGCCAAACAGGAACCAGAAATGTTTAAAGAGCATGGGCTGTTTAGTGGGGTCATTGAAAACAGCGTCTATGGCTCAATTCTTAACAATAATGGCGATGCTCTGTTGGTAAATAATTTTTCTGACATTTTTGCTTGGCAGATAGATTTCTCCAGGGAAGCCCGCGCGGGAGATAGTTATCAAATGGTGGTAGAAAAGCATGTGTCGGGCGGACGCTTCGTTGGGTTTGGCAGGATACTTGCCGCTGAGTATATCAGCAAAAAACAAGCACTACGAGCTTTCTATTTTGAATCATCGGATGGCAGGGTGTCTGGTTTTTTTGATGACAATGGACGTTCTTTGCGCAATGCTTTTTTGAAGGCCCCATTAAAACTGGCAAGCATCTCATCGAAATTTGGTATGAGGTTTCACCCCGTGCAAAAAAGAATGAAACCACACAATGGGGTTGATTATCCGGCCAACAGAGGAACTCCTTTCATGGCAGTTGCAGGAGGAACAGTGATCAATGCGGGGTATTCACGTTTTAATGGGAACTGGGTAAGAATTCGTCACAAAAATGGTTATCAAACAGAGTACCTGCATGCGACAAAGCTTGCCAAAGGGGTCCATGTGGGGGCCCACATAAAACAAGGACAAGTGATCGGTTATGTAGGAAAAACAGGTCTCGCGCTAGGATATCATTTGCATTTTGGTATGAAAAAAAATGATAGCTATGTTGATCCTACCAAGCAAGTTTTCGCAAGAAGTGCAGGAATTCCCTCACCTTATCTAAAAGAATTTAAAAACAATATTGCACCAATGGTTATCGCTCTTAACAGAAAACCAAAGGGTGCAGATTTAGCCCGGTTGGAAAACAAAAGTACCCATGAAAACGATAACCCTATGTGATCTCAACACTCTGATTTG